>OMZJ01000043.1 GCA_900315495.1 uncultured Lachnospiraceae bacterium | reverse complement strand
GACATACAGAGTTTGTTTGTCCTCCGGCTTCCGGTAATAGCCATAGGGGATGCTTCCGCTGCAACGTTTTCCTTCCTGCATCCGAAGCCTGAATACAGCTTTGATTTTATTGCTGGTATCCTTGGCGTACCACTCGTTCATGATGTTCAGGAACGGTGTGAAGTCGTTGGCCATCGGGGAAGAGCTGTCTACACTGTTATTCACAGCAATAAAACGGACACCCTTTTCCGGGAAAAGAATTTCCGTATAGTAGCCGACTTGAAGATAGTTTCTGCCGAAACGGCTCATATCCTTGACGATGATGGTGCTGATATTTCCGGCTTCTACCTCGTCCATCAGTTTTGCAAACGCTGGACGCCGGAAGGTTGTCCCGCTGTATCCATCATCCGAGAAATGCTTTATATGAGTGAAGCCATGCTGCTTCGCGTAGTTTTCCAGATATTCCTTCTGGTTGGTGATACTGTTGCTTTCGCCCTGAAGTTCATCATCCCTGGATAAGCGTTCGTAAAGGGCTGTGATGCCGGTCTGGCCTGGTTTCGCCATAGTGATAGTCCTCCTTTCCAACCTGGACTTCGTAGCAAGTCCAAGTTATGTAAAGATTCCTGCCTTTTTGGCCGGAAGTTCTATCACTAACTATTATGCCCCTTCGGATCGGTCACCACGAAGGAAACCGGATATTTTTTGGAGCAGCACTGCAGAAGATTGGGCTTCAGTACAAATCTTGTTTTACCTGAACCAGATCCGCCGACGACCAGAATGTTCTTGTTCCTGGCATACTTCGGCACCGGTGGGCGGCTGCTCATGGTAATTCGCTCTGTCTGAGACAGAATCACGTTGTTCTCAAATTCCGGATCCTCGAACGGCTCGATATCCGCATGGGTTCCCCATCTGGCAGAGCCGTACTCCTCATTCTGACGAAACTTCTTTGCATTCTTCCCCTTCAGATACACGGCGAGCCGCAGGGCCGCGCCGCAGAGAATGCCGATAATCAGATCCGTCGGAAAGAAGCTCGGCAGAGGATTATGAAATGCCGTCTGCAGTGTGCCGCTCTGAAAGACATCCTGCAGTTTTTCCGATGCATTTACTCCCTCTGCAAGCCGCCACGCTTCTCCGAAGTTTGTGCAGAGCAAACCGACCATGATGTACGGAAGACAGAGGATAGATTTTTTCCTCCATTTATTACCGTTCAATCACTTCACTCCTCTCTGAACGAAAAAACCGGAGCAGTAATAGCTCCGGTCGTTTTACATATTTCTATTTACCTTCAATCCTAGGCTTAAGTGTCAATATCTTAGGCCCTATATTTAATGTTCCAGATTTTAGCCCCATAAGATCTTCCATATCTTTTGATTGAAGGCATATTCCTGCATCATAAAAATCATCAACTATTTCCTTGGCTGTCAAATAGCCTCCATTAATTAACATGTCAATCGCGCCCTGAAAAATAGTACTGTTGATCGTTCCAGGTACGTCACCAGGTTCGCAAGTTCTCCAGCCTCTTTGCGATATTTGACGCATCATATACTGAAACTGATTTGCGGTTATGATATTTAGCTGACGAGCCCGATACATCATGGCTTGTATGGATACTCCCCATTTCCGTTTTAATGTTCGGTAAAATTCTATATTTGTAGCATAAGGCCGAACCATCTTTCCAAATGTTTCACGCGGTAAAAGAAAAGCACTAGCAAACATATTTGCTTGCCTTTCAACAGCATTAAATTCATCCTTACTGAGGTCCTCATTGCTATCATCCCAATCATGTAGCATAATATGCCCCAATTCATGGGCCATATCAAAGCGCAATCTTTCTCGAGGTTTTTCTCCGATAGCAAGTGCCACTATATATACGGACTCACCATTTTTCACATGAACCTTTTGACTAAATGCATCGATTGAATTATCGATATTTTTCAGTCCAACTACAACAATCCCATTTGATTCCAAAAGGAACTGCATATCATCAATAGGTCCGTTACCTATCCCCCAAGCGTTTCTTAGCGATGCTGTTAGTTTTTCTATCTTCTCTAACGCTTCTTCCGGTTTTGCCCGCATGATATCATCTATATCCGAATAAATTCCTATCGGCAAAGAAAGATTGATCGCAGGAAAATTTACATAATTCAGCAACACTTCATACATCTTGGCAGTATATTCAAGTTTTTTCTTTGATGAATTTTGATCTTTTCTTTTAGCAGCCGCTTGTGACCTGAAGTATGTGTTTGTCGTTATTGTAGTGCACTTATCCTCTGTAAAAAAATACTCCTCTGGGAATTCTAGACATCTCGCGATTTTTTTGACATTTTCATATGATGGAATGTTTTCATCATTTGCATATAATGATAACGATTGTCTACTAATTCCTGTTATCCTTGCCAGCTCCGCCATCCTTATTCCGCGAAACTGCAATGCGTCTCTCAATCGTTGTCCATTGAATTTAATTGTATCCATAATATCAACCAGAAAAATTAAGCCTGGTTTTTCTCCTCCTGCTCCTTTATTCCAATCAATTTCTCATTTCTTGACTTATCATCTTTTGTAAATGCTTCTGTCTTAACATTGATTAATCTTGAAACATCATTCTTATTGCTGTCAGTTGTGTTATTATCCATCGTAAGATCACCAAAATCCGGAGTTAAAAATTTGTCAAGAGAGTACTCGCAGCCGGTCAAAAAATTAGGATTAAGTAATCTTGCAGCAATATAAGAAACATTTAGCCCATCAGTTTTATAGACTATTGCAAGATGTTTATAACCATCTTCAATAGTTACATCATCATCCATGATTGACTTATAATCATTGTCTAATACTTCATCGCTGAATTGATCATCATTTTGGAATAATGACATTTGCTTATAATTAGGTACTACATCAGAATTTTCAACATGTAAAATGCTCATCAGATAATGCGGACATGTCCTATTCTTTTTATTTGGAATGGCTTCCAACGTCTGAACTGTGCAAATTGTGATAGTAATTTTATGTTGGCGGTCAATAATGAGCCGTCCTTCCCAAGAATATCGCTTAAATGTTTTTAGTTCGACAGAATCAGAAACCACAAAATTCCTAAGATTTGTGTTTATCTTGTCCCCTCTTACCAGCTTTAATGCATTATGCGTTTCGTCGGGATTATCTTTATAATAATCCCGAACATCTTGACCAACACCCTTGACAATTGCTGCAACGATATCTGCAAAGATCCCATCAAGGTCATGAAAAGCAAATTTTTCCGGCATAGTACCCTCCGAACTTAAACTACCACAAGCTAGTTAATACTGAAGCGCCAGTATGGCGTCTTTCCGTTAACTAATTTACATTTTTATCTGGATTTTGTCAAGTGTGGCTCGTTGTCAATTCGGATTTAGTAAATTACGCTGTCATATTATAGTGTTTCTGTCATCGTTCTTTTTCCTTCTTTTTCTCGACTTCTTTCCTCGGGATCGACGCAACCGCATCTTTCAGTTTTTTCAGTGCCGCGAGGAGACTCGGCTTCTCCCTGCCCACTTCCTTCTTCCGCTTCATACACATCGCGGAATACTCGTTCATGACGGTTTCTATCGTGTCGGCATCCTTTGCCTTAAAGAAAACCGTATACTGTGGAGGATCGAGATACTTGCTCTTCACAACAGCAAAGTCCATGCCATAGCGCCTGGCAATCGGCTTGAAGTCTCCGATACCGAGCTCAGAAATATCGATGCTTTTTGCTCCCTGATCCTTCTTCAGAAGTTCCTTAACGGACATCTCCTTTCCCGGCTCATTCAGTTTTTCCATCACCTTTTTGGGCGCTGTTTTCATGAGCTGGATCAGTTTGGAAAGGCCTTTTGCATCCAGCTGCAGAGCCTTCCTGATCACGACTTTTCCGACCTGTTTCCCTGTATCAATGGCTTCCCTTGATACTTCCTCATTCATCAATCCGATCACCCCCTGTCCGGAAATTCAGCTTTGCCGGGTGACCATTCTTTATGCCACTGGACGAATCCGAAGATCCTGACCATGCCTTCTTACTCATAACTGATCACGCCTTTCAGCGTTGTGACAATGACCTTGGCCTTCCTGGCAATCGCAATATCATCCTCTACCTCTTCGTTTCGCGCCTCGCCGCAGATCACAAGGAACCGCGAGCGGCGCAGAAGATCCTCCGACATCTCCCTCCGTCTCTTATGAGCATCTTCTACATCCGCCGTAAAAATTCCGTCAAAGGCGAGCACCGGACACAGCGGCAGATAACCTTCCTTCACCAGAGCGGTACAGTACTTCACTGCTTCATCTCTCGCAACAACAGGGTTCTCATTCCACGCTGCGGACACATATGCTCTCGGAATTGTTCTGCTCATCTCTTACGCCTCCCTTCAGTCAATCTCCAGTGCATCAAATACTTCCCCACCGGTGCGGAGCTCTTCCATACGCCCGGCCAGTATCATGAACAGTTTTCCGATCTCCCGGTCAGGGATCGGTAACATCTGCTGCCCCACAATTTTCATCACAAGAAAGCTCCCTGCCAGAAATCTGGTCCCGTCCACACAGAAAGTCTTTTCCTTGTTGTAGATCAATACATAATTGTCCTTGTCCAGATACATCATTGCAGAATTGTCCTTCATAGATCCCAGGATATACTCAACTTCCTTCATGGATATGAGGCGATAACGGCCATTGGTACCGATCAGCGCTGCATGACGACTCATCTGGTCAATGTTCTCCTCCTGCGAAATGATGCCATCTTTCAGCGGATTCAGATTTTCTTCAAAATGAATGCTGCTCATCTTCTATATTCTCCTCCTGAATTTTCTTCGGGTATGCGAAATCATGCTGAACAGCCTGGCGGTAGTAGCTGTCAATGGTACATGGCGCATTGTAAAGTGCTGCAATCAGATACTGGCGGATATTCCGGATATCCGTTGTCGTCTCCTTCAGACGATCCATAATGTATTCAATGTGATCGGATCGAAGTTTCATAAAGCGGCTTTTTACAACACTTGCCGGGAAATTTTCTCCCTGTACCCGTATTGTCTTCTTTTTGCTGCATACGACATCAAGGATCAGTTCTTCCATTCCTTCTAATGTCTCCTGATCGAATGGGTAACGTTCTTTCAGAATGTCTATAGCCAGTCTGTCCTGAAAATACGCACGATAGCTTTCCCTCGTATCGTCATCGCATCCCGTCTCTGATATGATTTGATTCGTATTACTTGTGTCAGTATTATTCTTCTCAGTATTACTTGACTTTGATTCCCGAAGTTCCGAACCTTTGATTTTCACAGTTTCAGAACTATGATTTTCAAAGTTCCTGTTCTTTGATTTCCGAAGCGGTGGAAGGAAGTTCTTCACATAGATCCGCGACGGACGCCCCTGCCCCTGTCTGACCCGCTCGATGAGACCGTATTGTTCCAGCTCATCAAGAAGTTTCACAGCTTTCTGTACAGCGCATCCAATATCTTCCATGACACTGTTCAGCGTGTAGTAGATGTAAACGCGTCCGGCATTATCAATCCACCCGTTTTTCCTGGAAAGGGACACCCTGTCAAGGCAGAGGCCATACAGAATCTTGGCGTCTCCGGACATGCCGCCAAAAACCTTCTCCGTCATCAGCGTCTTCGGAATCCGGTAAAATGAGAACTGCTCCGACTGCTCCTCATAAAAGTAGTCGTACGTCAAAGCTTTACCGCTCCTTTTTCCTGGCTCTTTGCTCCTCCAGAATCTTCTTCATGCATGGAAAGCAATAGGAATGCCCGTGTCCGTAACAGCAGGGATTGCTGCAGTTGGCCGGATGCGGTTCCGGTGTCGGATATTTCTTCGGAGGCGTTCTCTGAATGCTTTCAATGGCCATTGCATTGTTCATATTGCTTCGCCTCCTCTCATGCGGTCCGCTTTACCTGCGGCATCTCTTGCCGGCTGTGCCGCTGAGATTTCTGACTTCCTATCCTGAAGTTTTGTGAGAACGGATCCTCTGCTCTTTTCGGAAGCGCGTTCAGGATTCTCCCGCTTTCTCTCCTCAAACCTTTCTGCAAGCTCAAAAACATGCTCTTTACTGTCGTATCTGTAAGCATGATTAGAGAGGCGTTCCGCAGGCGAAACTTCATTCTGATTGACACTGGAAATGATATTCTGCAGTTCTCCTGCCGTGATATTGCCCTCGTCCCTCATAAGCAGAACCTCATGAATGCTGGAGGGAAGAATAAAGAAGTCACCGCCAAGCTTTTGTGCCGCATTATCCAGAAATCCGGGATATGCCAGCACTCCGGCTCCATGGCTCATGCCCTCCACGGAGGCTACGTACAGCATGTCCTTTGCCCCAGGATCTGTTGGAATTCCCAGTACTTCAGAAAGGGAATTCACGCTGGCCGGCAGGATCTTTGGTGCATTTTCCTTTGCGTCCGACATCAGCTGCTCTTTGGTAATGCCGTAATGATCCAGCATTTCATTCGTCACAAGAACCGTTTCCCGGCTCTGCCTGTCCATCCCGACCACAATCCGGCATACCACCGACAGGTCCTCCATTTCCTCATGCGGAATATGACGCAGACCGCCGGTGTTTCTTCCAGTCTCCACCATTTCCATGGAAAGTCTGCCTCTGACCTCGCTGTAATCATTCAGGGCAGCCGTATCCAGCTTCGGTATTGTTTTCATGTCATCTTTCATCGTCCCGATGTACTCCTTCCTGTCTGTTTCCATGAGAATCTCATCCGTTGATCTGCCATAGAGTTCAGCAAACCTCGGGATCTCCTCGGCGAGAACCTGCCGCTTCCCCGATTCAATCGCGCTCAGCGTCGTTCTCGCCATTCCCATCCGTCTGGCGGCTGCATCCTGCTTCATGCCCGCCGCCAGCCTCATTTCCTTAAGCCTCTTTCCGATGGAATCCAAATTTCTCCTCCTTCCGGAAATTCGGGCACGAAAAAAGCGCCAGCCGGCAGATTTCTCTGCCAACCGACGCTCGCGTCAACTGATCCATATTCTTTTGCAAAAGAAAAACAAGTGGTTTCGGGATCGCTCCCTGTTTCCATTTGTCTATCGTAATACTACCACCCGCTCAGAAATGCCTCAATAGACGACGTATAGACATTTTCTCAACATATCTGAACATTTCTCACAAGAGCAAATTTATACCTGCAGGCTGTCAGATTTTCCGAAGCAGACTCTGAATACCGGCGATCAGTTCAGCACTCAGGATGGAAAGCGCCCTCGGAATCACTGCCATCAGAATTCCAATGACAATCCCCTCCAGAAAAAGTGCATCTGACAGACCAGTCCAGGCACGGCTGAGTACAACCCCGATGAGAAAGATCGTTCCAAGAGAGGATGCAATTCTGCATACAACAGATCCGGCAAAATCAACAGCCAGGCCAAGAAGCCATAGTCCCGCCCGAACGGGAAGCAGCAGAATTCTAAGCACCCATAACAATACACAGCCTGCAACATATATCACCTTCATACCGAGACCACCTCCCGCGAGCACTCATCAGATTGTCCGAACGTCCCCTTGATCAGGAGAATTGGCTGCATGGGGAACGGTTATTCATTCCCTTTCCGCCTTCTGCAGGCAACTGATGATATGTATTCCTTTGTTTCTGCTTTTATTATAGGTGTGGACTCGGATGACGCCTACAAGAACAGTGTCAGTATTTCTGACATGTTCCTGCAGGCATATGAAATCTGGATATCAGGTCTTTTGCTGTCCTCGCTTCCACCGGTCAAGGAGATCCAGAATTACCTCCTGCCGCTTCTCTGTCGTAACGTTTTTTGAGAAATACTTGTCCAGTGTTCTCCTCGTGATGATCACCTTGCCATCATCCTTCTTTTCCGGCACGGCATCATTCAATACCTGCGTCAGACTGTAGTCCGTCAGATTCTCGTAATTGAACTTCTTTAACGCGTCCAGCTGTGTCTTATTAATCATCCCATTCTTCTGAATATAGGAATATAAGCTTCTCTGTAATTCAACGCTGAATCGAGAGATTTCCACAGCAAGTACAATGGGAAGTTTTTTCTGATCCACCAGATTCAGGAGATCTTCTGTGAGCTCTGTAAGACGGATATATTTCTGCACTTGACGGCCACTGATACCCGATTCCTTTCCAATTTGTTCCCGACTGCGGTTTTCATCTTCCAACTTCGGGAACTGAGTTCCACAAGTTGTTCCAGGATTCTTAACAGATTCGCTTTTAGTTTCTGCCTGGCTCAAATCCGTTCTTTTTCCCTGTCTGCGCATGGCATCCATTTTCATTTTCAGCGAGAACGCCCGCTCACTCGGAAGGAGCTCCTCCCTCTGCATATTGGAATCGACCATGGCAATGACTGCCTCATCATCCGTCATTTCTTTAATGATCGCCGGAACGGTGGTGAGTCCTGCCAGCTTTGCCGCATGCATTCTCCGATGACCTGAGATCATCTCAAAACCATCCTGAGCAGCCGGTCGAACCAGCACCGGGTTCAGGATTCCATTATCTTTCACGCTCTGTACCAGTTCTTTCATCCGGTCATCATCCATCACTTTGAAAGGATGATTCCGGAATGACTGAATGCTGCTGATCGGAATCTCTGTTGCCTGGGCCGCTGCACCATTAACGTCTTCTTTGGTTATCTTCTCCTTTTCCATGTCATGTCTCCTTCCTCAAGGCGGAAAGTCTGGAAATAAGCATCGAAGATCTCCAGATTCACCAGGCAGAGCTTATCCGCCTTGTAGACAGCTCCGGCATCATGCGCCATCTGCTGGAACTTGGAAAGTCCCATGCTGTAGAGTGCTGCTCCTTCCTTGTATCTGACGTAAATCTTCTTTCTTGCCGCCAGCGTTTCCATCACAGCTTCCTTTCCACTTTTCTTCATCGCTGTATTTTTGCCTGTACTTTTGGCCCCTGTGTTTTTCCTGCCTGCTGTATCCATAGCAGTATTGGTCCCCGAAATATCCCTGCATCCTGTTCCGTCCATCGCGATGTTTTTATTTGCTGCCTTCATCCTTTTCCTCCAATCCCGGTCCTCTGCCGGTAATCCTGTACTGTTCTCTGAGATACGCCTCAAACATGTCCCGCCGGACAAGCACCATCTTGCCGTCGATCTTATAGATGGCATTCGCTTCCCTGGCAATTCGTGTAATGATCTTCTCTGTCAGCCGGTAGTAGGCGATGCCCTCCGAATACCGGAAAAAACTGTGCCGGGCAAACGCCAGATCCTCATCATCCAGCTGGTCAGAATACATCCAGAGCCTTCCGCTCATTTCCCGTCCTCCTTTCTCTTGCGTTCTGCCTTGCTCAGACCGCGCTTACCAATACCTCTGGTCTGTTCATGAAAATTCTCGAGATAGGCGTCGAAGATATCCCGATTGATCAGTACGGTTCCTTCCATCCGGTACAGTGCACCCGCCCGGTCCGCAAGCTCAATGAGCTTCCGATGCGAAATGCTGTACACAACCTCTGCTTCCTGATAGCGGAGAAACTTTTTCCTGAGCTTTTTTACCTCCTCTCTGACTTCTCTTGGCCTTGTGATGTCCTGATACTCCTGTTCCATGCATTTCCTCCTTGCTTTTCTTCTGCCGATGTCTCCATCGGTGCACTGCTGCGTTACCAGTTTCTATATCCAAAGAAGAGCGGCCTTTCCGCATCCTCTGTTGGCGCTGCATAGGGTCCCCGCCGCGTTGTTTCGATGCTTTCAAAGCTTCCTCGACGCGAAAACAAAAAAAGAGGCACTCCCTTTCCAGATTGATACTGAAAAAGGAGTGCCTCTATGGGGTGCAAAGAACCGAAATAAGGATCTCTGTTTATTGCGGAGTGTTATTCTTCGTCATGACAACAAAAATTGTTGCAAAAGTGTTGTAAAAATCCGGGCACTGCAGAAAATCAGCTCTGATTTGTTGTACAAAACAGCCTTCTTCTCTGCCTGTGTTCCCACCTGGATCAGTACAGTTTTGCGCCGGCCGGGATGTGGTTGTCCACCATCAGAAGATGAAGCTCTTCCTCGCCATTCCGCTCGTTCACCGCGGACAGAAGCATACCGCAGGAATCGATACCCATCATAGCTCTCGGCGGCAGGTTCGTGATGGCAATCAGCGTCTTTCCAACCAGCTCTTCCGGCTCGTAATACGCGTGAATACCGCTTAAAATCACGCGATCTGTGCCGGTTCCATCGTCCAGGACAAACTTTAAGAGCTTCTTGGACTTCGGTACAGCCGAGCATTCCTTGACCTTTACGGCACGGAAATCGCTCTTGCTGAAGGTGTCGAAATCCACGAAATCAGCGAACAGCGGCTCGATCTTCACACCGGTGAAATCGATCTTCTCGTTCGGTGTAAAGAAGCCGGTCTTATCGGAAACAGGCTCTTCGGTTGTCTCAG
>OMZJ01000145.1 GCA_900315495.1 uncultured Lachnospiraceae bacterium | reverse complement strand
GAGGATACAGATCTCCAAACGCACAGGCCTGCTTAGTGCAGCCGGCTGTCATGTCCTTCGGATAGAAATACAGGATTACCTTCTGTCCTTGATAATCTGCGAGGCTTCTCATATTTCCATTTTGATCCGCCAGGGTAAAGGCCGGGGCTTTGGTTCCAACTTCAAGCATATATTTGCCTCCTCACATACAATTCTTCACTTCGTAAATAAGAATACGATTTTCATCTGCCTTTTCCATCGCGTCAATAAGATCTGACTGGAAATAAACTTCGCTGTCTTTGATATTTATTTTCAAATATTGTTTATAACTATCAATAAGCAACAGTGCCAGGCTTAACGAAAGGCCATTTTTCAGCAGACAAATCGCTTCCGGATTGTCCGTACCATATTTGACTTTTGTATAAAAGGACTCGTCAATCAAATCCAAATCATTGAACACCTCGACGAATCTAATAAGAGTATTGTCTATGAAATCTTTTTCCTCTTTAATTCTCACAATAGCCAAGTTAACAGCCTGATTCCGGTTAAGGTTTTTCAAATAGACATAAGGTGTATTATGACTGCCAGCAATATCTTCTTTTCCCCATCTTCCGACATAAACATACGCATCCTTGTTATTTTGATACAGTCTACGCCAGTACTGGATAAACAAAGAAATCATTTCAGCATAAGATTTATTATCTGTTTGCCAGTCAATCATCATTGCATAGAATCGGCAGGCCTCACTGTTGTTTAACCGTCGAATGTCATCAAAACCTTTCTCTGGGAGGAAATCAATAAAGCAGTTCTGTATCATAAACATAAGCTCGTCTGCATTGTCAATTTTTTTGCCGGATGTTTTATAGCGCTCCACAACACTTTGCATTTTTGTTTCATTGGCAAACACATCTATCTCACGAATTCCGTTCATAATACAGGATTGCCCTATTTCTGTTGTTGTATATCGCTCTGAATAGTTGTTGATCACTCCATTCTCATAGTTTTCAATAAATTCTGCTGCAGCTTTCAGTTCACCTTCATTCTCAGGAGTAACTCTGGTATTTTCCAAGAGAATATTATCCACTTTATCTTCTATCCGGATATCAGCTTTTGCAACCTCTTGAATAAAGCTCATGTAGTTTGCATTTGCCGAGAAGTACTTTCCGAATACAATATGTATCTGTGGTTCCAACATCTCCAATCCACCAGTCGAGGGATTGAATATTTCACTAAACCGGCATACTCTTCCAATAAGGTTCTTAAATGCTTCCGGCCTTAATTTCCCTTTGCCTTTCTTATTATCAAGAATAAACATTCTCTCTGCCGGCAGGTTAACGCCCGAAAGCAATGTCGAAGTTGTTACCACGAACTTAATCTCAGGTATCCGCTTATAGAGATCCTCGATATATATTCTTATAGCATCCGGAACGCTACCGTGATGATATATAACACCTTTTCTTAAACATGCAAGCAGATTATATTGAGGCTGCAAATATTCTGATATGTTTTCGATTGCTGTATCCACTTCACGCGAATCTATCTCTGGTAATACATCCGCAAGTGCTCTTGAAAAATCCTCAATATCAACTGGCTTGTTCAAGTACACAATATTCTTTCGAGCAGCCTTGGTTGCAACCAATTCCTCTTCATATTCTGGGGTGTTATAGCCTGGAATTTCCCAAAATTCATCCATGAACTGATCATAGAAGAAGGTTCCTCTTCCATTTCTAATATCGTGTGCAAAGTATTCCTCTGTTTTTATGTATTCATTCACCTTGAAGGAAGATAAATCCATCTCAACGTAACGAGGCTGAAGATTTTTTGAGTCTGAAACAAAAGGCGTCAAAAATTTGAAAGCAACATTTGGATTTCGTTTCTTGGCAACAATCACCACGCTTGCCAGCGTATTGCTTCGTAAATTATCTTCAAGAATCTCATGTGCCTCATCTACAACAACACAATCAAAACTAAGCGTAGGATCCATCTTAAAAAGACGCAATAATCTTTCCTGTGTCAGCACAGCAACACAGGATGAAGCCTGGATGTTATACATCTCTGGATGAACAATTATTTTCGTCCCGTCGACAATTCCAGCATCTTTTATTCTTCTCTTGGTCTGCATTAACAAGGCTTTTGTCGACGTAATAACACAGATCCGCCTGTTCTTAAACTCCTCTACAGCTTTAATGATCAGCTCTGATTTTCCGTAGGATGTCGGGGCTACAATAGAAACTGTCACATCCTGATTGTTTGCAAAGAAACTGCTCAATGCATATTGTTGGTCTGTTAGGAAGACATCTCCTTGTTTATACAGCTCAGTATAAGCATCGTTCCAGTATGTAAAAATATTACGATCCTGCTCAGCAATATAATGCTCTTCAATAAATTTGCTAACAGGGTACAATCCGTAGTTGACAGCAACCTCATACAATGGATGATAGTTTCTGCTTCGGTTGCAGTATTCTACAATAATACGATATCCAAGATGCTGAAGCACTTCGTCATCCAGGTTGATCAATACAATAGCGATAGAAAGTATAGAAACAAGCTCCTTTTTATTTTTTTGATCAGGATTTATCATGAATGTTTTGTACAATCCTGGAAAGCCCGTATTTTTCAACTTTCTCAAGGTTAATTTATTACTCATCGGCAGCCTCGCTTTCTAAAAATCGAAAGACTGCTTCATATGTTTCTTTCTGAATAGCCACAGTCCTGATCTTACTAAAGATAGCTGCTTTCCGCGTCTTCTCGTGTTTTTCCTGTATCTTTTGCGGATCTGCTTCTTCACATATAGGATGAAACAGCACCCCAACCAACATTACATTCTTATCCTCACTGGTATATATTCCAGCTTCTGCCTGATCAGAATAGTCACCGAGAAGATTCAAGATTATCTTCTTCTCATCGAGGGTTTCATTTACTGCCAGTCTTGCATGATTTATTGCATTTAGCCAGAGAGTGTTGTTATCAGAGTTCAGTCTCTTCTTTAAATCTGATTTAGCTGTGTTTATCAAACTTACAATCGCCTGTGTCTGATTGCTTTGGCTTTTCTTCTTCTCACCCGATTTAACTTCCGCTATCCAAAGCTCCTGGTTTTCTACGCTGAAGAAACTTAGGTCAAATCCTTTTTTAAAACTTCTTTCTTCCAAATTAAAAAAGCCTCAATCACTTTTCCTATGGGATTTGGGGTTCCGGACCACCTCAGCCCGGCTT
>OMZJ01000183.1 GCA_900315495.1 uncultured Lachnospiraceae bacterium | reverse complement strand
TGCGGCGTGCCGGAAGGTACAGAGCACCGGAAACAGCAGAGCATCGGAAGGAACAGAGTACTGACAGCATCAGAACGATGGAGGAGAAATGAGCACCAGGAGAGAGGATGAGCGAAGCCTGAAAAATGCGATGAAGGCCGCGATGGGGACGTCCCATACGGTCCTGCATGCGCCGATTCCCTGGGACAGCATGTGCCGGGAGGATCACTGCGGCAGCGGGGAGGCCGGCACGGACGAAACCGGAATGGATGAGGTCGGATCCGGGAATGCGGGTGCCTGCCCGGAATGCTCCCTTCAGGCAGGGCTGTCCGAGAAGGCGTCGCTCATCGGCCGGGTGGGCTACATGCTCCTGGAAGCCGGCTCCGGTGCCTGGCGGGTGCGCGACGAGATGAACCGGGTGGCTGAAGCCATGAACGTTTCCGTCTCCGCGGATGTGGGCCTTCTGACCATCAACTATACCTGCTTTGAGGAAGGGCACAGCGTCACCTACTGTCTCAGCATGAAAGCCGCCGGGATCAATACCTACCGGCTGATGCTGATGTCCCGGTTTGTGAAGCATTTCCGCGAGCGCGTGGGAACCAGGACGATCCGCGAATTCCATCAGATGCTCGACAAAATCGAGGTGGCGAAACCGTTCTATAAGGCCTGGAATCAGGGGGTGGCGGCCGGCATCGCCTGCTTCGCTTTCACCTTTCTCCTGGGCGGCGGCTTTGTGGAGATGCTCTGTGCCCTGATCGGCGCGGGCGTCGGCAATTTCGTCCGGGTGAAGCTGATCCAGCATAAGTTTGCGCTGGTGATGAACGTTGCCATTGGCGTGGCGGCGGCCTGCTTTTCCTATGTCGGCGCGGTGCGGCTTCTGGAGCTGTTCGGCCTGGCTTCCGCCCACCATGAGGCGGGCTATGTCTGCTCGATGCTCTTCATCATCCCCGGGTTCCTTCTGATCACCGGTGGCATCGACTACGCCAAGCAGGATTTCCGCTCCGGCGCGGAGCGCATCATGAGCGGTGTGCTGATCATTCTGGTGGCGACGCTGACCGGCGCGGCTTCTTCGATCATCCTGAATTTCCGCCCCAGCGAAATGGTCACCCCGGATATGGATACAAATACGCGGCTCGTCCTGCGGCTGATCATGAGCTTCATCGGCGTATACGGATTCTCTCTGATGTACAACAGCCCGCGGAAAATGGCGGCGACGGCCGGGCTGATCGGCATGGTTTCCAATACGCTGCGGCTGGAGATGATGAGCCGCTGGGGCGTCGTCTACTTCCTGGCTGCATTCACCGGGGCCTTTGTGGCCGGGATTCTTGCCTCACTGGTGAAGATCAAGACCGGTTACCCGCGCCTTTCCCTCACGGTTCCGTCCATTGTCATCATGGTCCCCGGCATGTACATGTACCGGGCCATGTACTACTTTGGCATGAGCAACTTCACCACGGGCAACGAGTGGCTGGTCCGCGCGATTCTGATTGTGATGTCCCTGCCGACCGGGCTGGTGCTGTCCCGGATGGTGATGGAGTACAAGTTCCGGCACTGCACGTGATATCCTGAAATAAAAAGTCCGAAAAAGCGGGCGGGATGCGTTGGTTTCTCAAAACCTTCGCGTCCCGCCCGTTTTGCCTGCCGCAGTGCCATGGTTTGCCCAAATGGATGGAGGGAGCAGCGGGATGATCCTGCGGGATGAGAGATCCCGGATCCCACCCGGACGGGTATCGCGAAAGAAAACGCCCAGGAAATCCGGATTGCTGCCGCCTGGCGGAACCAGATCCTGTCAGCCGGATAAAAACAAAAAAATTTGAAAAAATTAGCACTCAACCCTTGACAGTGCTAACAGTACGTGATATAGTACAGCTAGAACAAAGGAAAGGACAAGAGAGTTCGAGGGGAGCGATCCCCGGAGGACTTCGGTCCGGCCCGGAAGTTCCCGGGAGCTTCGGTTCCCGGAATTTTCCCCGACTTTGCTCAGGAGTATTTCTCCGGCGGGCGAAAGCCCGAAAATCAGACAGCGCCGCCGTTGGCAGCGGGCAGAAATTCATGGATCTGCCCCAGAAGACCGGATGGCCGGTGAAAGAGATTTGAAAGGAGTATGTACGATGTTAGTACCGAGCATTTTTGGAGAGAGTTTACTGGATGATATGATGGAAGATATGGATGAGATGGATCGCTTCGCAACCGAGGAAGAGCGCGAAGAGAACAGAATGAATCACAAGGTATTCGGACGCCATGGCAGGAACCTGATGAAGACTGATGTGCGGGAAACCGATCACACCTATGAACTGGAAATGGATCTGCCGGGCTTCACCAAGGATGAGGTAACGATCAGCTTGGAAAACGGCAACCTGACGATTCACGCCGAGAAGTCTCATGACAACGACCAGAAGGCCGACGAGGCCGAGAAGAACGGCAGATATATCCGCCGCGAGAGATACACGGGTGCCTGCGAGAGAAGCTTCTATGTGGGTGAGAATGTTAAGAATTCCGATATCCACGCAAAGTTTGAGCATGGTATTCTGAGAATCTCGATTCCGAAGGTCGATGAAAAGGCTGTGGAAGCCCAGAACACCATCGCGATTGAATAACCGCTGGTGTGCGGCACGGTGAGACGTGCCGGATGCTTCAGAAGTTTCAGATGAATGATAGAAAAGGAGTATGGATTATGATGTATTGGCCTGATGTTATGGATAGAGCAACGGATGTTTTTGATGCAATGAATGACTGGGAGCCGTTCGATCTGTTCCGCAGTGAATTCGGCGCCGGCAACACGATGAACACGGATATCAAGGAGAACAAGGACAACTACGAAGTAGCGGTTGATCTGCCCGGCATGAAGAAAGAAAACATCAATGTTTCCCTGAAGGACGGTTATCTGACCGTTACCGCATCCCGCAAGGATGACAATGACGAGAAGAACAGCGAAGGCAAGTATATCCGCAGAGAGCATTATGAAGGCTCGACGAGCCGCAGCTTCTTCGTCGGCAAGGATATGAAGCAGGAAGACATTCACGCGAAATACGAGAATGGTGTCCTGACGCTGACCGTTCCGAAGAAGGATCAGCAGGTTGTGGATGACAAAAACAGCAGGATCATGATCGAAGGCTGATCGAACAGACAGCAGCCCGACACAGTACAGACCCCGGCAACTCTGATTCTGCAGAGCTGCCGGGGTTTTTGCGTGCGCCCAGCGGCGCACGTTTCCAACCGGTGAAAGTCCGGAGTCCGCCCGGCAGCGGGAAGGATACCGGCGGATGTTGCCTTGACATTCATTTCTGCCTGTGTTATAAGTTGCTTTATCAGCTGTGAAGGGAACCAGTAGGGTTCAGAAGGGCGCACAGAGAGCGGCCGGCCGGTGAGAGGCGCGCGCACCCTGGATCTGAATACATCCCGGAGCTCCGCACCGAAAGATGAACGGCAGGGAAGGCGGAAGCAATCTCCGCAGAGTCTTCCCCGCGCGGCAGAGACTGCGCGAATGCCGTGTCAGCCCGGTAGGCTGCGGCAGGCGGCGCCTGTCAGAGCGCCAGAGTATCCCGGTCAGGCCGGACGCGGCAGAGACCCTGCACTGCAAAAGAGGGACATTTCCTTTTCCAGGCAGACAGCCGTGCGGACGGTACAGACGGCGTACTCATGAGGTCTGTGTGCGTGAGCCGCAGATGAAAAAAGGTGGTACCACGGGAATGTTCGCCCCCTCCCGTCCTTTTTTACAAAAGGACAGGAGGGGGCTTTACGATTTCACGCGGCACAGATCCTGCCGGACCTTACTTCCGTCATGCGGAAGAGAAAGTCACAGGGAAAGATACTGAGAAAGATGCAGGGTTCCCGGTGGAAAAAGCAGACGACAAAAGTGCAGGGCGTAAGACAGAGGCGAATGCAGCCGCGGACAGGAGGAAGAAATGGGCGTATATGAAGAACTGCAGGCCAGGGGACTTCTGGCGCAGGTAACGGATGAAGAGCAGATCAGAGAACTTGTGAACACGGGAAAGGCCACGTTCTACATCGGCTTTGACCCGACAGCAGACAGCCTGCATGTGGGCCACTTTATGGCGCTGTGCCTGATGAAGCGGCTGCAGATGGCCGGCAATCGTCCGATTGCGCTGGTGGGCGGCGGTACCGGTATGATCGGGGATCCGTCCGGCCGGTCGGACATGCGCAAGATGATGACGGTGGAGCAGATCGACCACAACTGCGAGTGCTTCAAAAAGCAGATGTCCCGCTTCATTGATTTCGGCGAGGGCAAGGCGCTGATGGTCAACAATGCCGACTGGCTGCGGGACCTGAACTTCCTGGAATTTATGCGCGACATCGGATCCCAGTTTTCGGTCAACGACATGCTCCGCGCCAGATGCTATGTCAACCGGCTGGAGAACGGGCTTTCTTTCCTGGAATTCTCCTACATGCTGATGCAGGGATACGATTTCTACATGCTGTACCAGAAATACGGCTGCTGCATGGAGTTCGGCGGCGATGACCAGTGGTCCAATATGCTGGCCGGAACGGAGCTGATCCGGAAGAAACTCGGCAAGGACGCGTACGCGATGACCATCAACCTGCTTCTCAACTCGGAGGGCAAGAAGATGGGCAAGACTGTCGGCGGCGCCGTGTGGCTGGATCCGGACAAGACGTCCCCCTACGACTTCTATCAGTACTGGAGAAACATCGGCGATGCGGACGTCATCAAGTGCCTGCGCATGCTGACCTTCCTGCCGCTGGAGCAGATCGACGAGATGGCAAAGTGGGAGGGAAGCCAGCTCAACCAGGCCAAGGAGATCCTGGCCCATGAGCTGACCGGCCTGGTTCACGGAAACGACGAGGCGGACAAGGCGCAGAATGCGGCGCACTCCATCTTTATGAGCGGCGCCGGCAGTGCGGCGGACATGCCGTCTGTGACGATCGCAAAGTCCGAGTTTGCCGCGGCACCGGACGGGAAGCTGGACATCCTGGCCCTGCTGGTGAAGGCAGAACTCACCAAAACCCGTTCGGAGGCGCGCCGCGCAGTCCTGCAGGGCGGCGTCACCGCGGGGGATGAAAAGGTGAGCGACATCAAACAGTCCTGGGCGCCGGAGGAGATCCCGGCCGATGGACTTGTGCTGCGCCGCGGCAAGAAGAGCTACAAGAAGGTTCTCGTCGCGGAAGGTGAGTGACGGGATTCAGACGCAGTGAAAAAGAAATCGAAATCCGATTTTTATCTTCCCACGGCATACGCCGTGGGATTTTTTATGCTGAAAAGTAAATCAGAACGAAGTGAACTTGATTTTATCGTAACTATTCAGCCCCCACACATTCGAGGCGCTTCGCGCCTCTCATTCTGTGTGGTCAGAGGCGCTACGCGCCTTGGCCACCCTGAAAAACGATGAAAATCGGCTGTTGCAGGCAGGCTTGCTTGCATCGCCGCTTCCCATCGTTTTTCAGGGATGCTGAATAGTTACATTTTATTATTTAAAAAGACGGAGGGGACATCTTCTGAGGGTATAAGCGGCAACTCCAGAGCGGTATTGCCGGATGCGATAATACGGAACGATGGGAAGATACCGGCGGCTTATAAGATGCATGATGGAAAAGAGGGGATTATGGGAAAGATCGTCTGTATTCCTCTGTACATGTGGATA
This sequence comes from uncultured Lachnospiraceae bacterium, assembly GCA_900315495.1. Taxonomy (GTDB): domain Bacteria; phylum Bacillota; class Clostridia; order Lachnospirales; family Lachnospiraceae; genus Anthropogastromicrobium. The sequence goes on along the minus strand of OMZJ01000183.1, from coordinate 17,224 downwards.
TTTTATGAATTGCCTGGAATGGCTATGCCCATTTTTGTGCATTGCCAACAGCTGCGCATGCCGATCCATTGAAAAACTTACAACAAATGTTAATTAATTATTGACATCTATAGACGCGCATAGTATGTTGTTTATGCCGGCATATAAAATATTCCAGAGAACGTTCTTCGTTTCATGATGAGTAGGGGTATGAGAAAAATGAAGTTCAAACAACTGAAGGCGATGATATTGTCAGCCGTCATCATTGGAACAACAGCGGTTACCGCGATGGCCGTTACGGACAGTTTTTGGATCGGCGTCTATTATAGTACGGAAGGTTATCAGGCGGGAAGTCAGGTAACGAAAAACAGTGGGAGCAATCAGGGAAAGGTAAAGATTACTTACAGTAATTGGATTAACCTTGCCACGAATTTTATTATCTGCCAGCCGGGATCGGGAACACAGCTGAGTACCAATGTTGTCGTTCCGCATTCTGATCAGAGCTATAAGGCGATTCCCTACTATTCGCAGTATGTAGGGACTAGACTTACGACAGTACTGCGGGCAAACTCCGCACAGGCACAGGCAAACTATACCATTGGAGGAAATTGGTCTCCGAATCCGTGAGCCGATATCATCGCTGAAAGAATGCCGGCAGTCATCGACATGGTTGTGGGCATTCCTTTGTAATAGGATAGAAAAAGGAGACATCAATCGTGAATCAATGGAAAAGACGCGTGATGTTATTTGCCGGCGTTTTTTTTATGCTTTCCGGCACAGGCTGCCGGCTGCAGAGAGAAATAGATGTGACATCTCGGAACATGGAGAATTCTGTTTCTGAGTCCGATACCGGCAGCGAAAAATCTGCGAATATCGTTCATATTGGCCGTGAAGAAATGGATGCGGCGGAAATCGCATCGGTACTCTATGGAATTCCGAAAGAATCTGTGAACCAGTATCGAATCCGAACCAGAGATGAATATCTTGCCGAGCTCGGGGTTGATATCTCTGATGCATCGGATGGGTATTATGTGAAGGATGACATTGTGCTTACTGTGAGCAGGGACGGCATGACAGGAGATGTGGGGATCGAGTATTTGGACAACCGCGCAGCGGCAGCGCAATGTTATTACAGTTATATTTCACCTCTGGGAAACGATTTTCAGGACGGTCTGAGTATGAAACTGAGAGAGTGCTATCCGGAAACGGAACTGCAGGACAATGTCAGCTCGGAGACTGCGCTGGAAAAGTGCCGGGAAGCGGCAGAAGCCTGCGGCTATGTGCATGCCGACATCTCTGTATATGCCATGCGGCTGGAAGATCTGCAGAATACGGAAAAACAGATTGACACATATTTGAACGTCCAGTGTGGAGCGCCGGATCCGGCATATATGCCGGTATCACAGGAGGATCAGTGGGAACTCCAGAAGAAGATTTATGAAGCGCAGAACAGTGAAGATACAAAACTGCAGAACGATCTGCAGAATCAGCTGGAGGAACTCCAGGAAAAGTCGGATGACATCTCCTATATCCCCTGGGAGAAGAAAGATGAAGCATATCTTCTGATTTATCGCCCGGTTTTGGACGGACTGGTCATAGACAGCACGGAACAGATGCTGCGCATCGTTTACGTGCCGTTCACAGACACAATCGTTTATCTGCAGGGTACCGCACCGTTTACAATTCAAAAAAAGCAAAACACAGCATTAATTTCGCGCAATCAGGCGGTTTCCACGGCACTGATGGAGCTGGGCGTGGAGGATTCTGCACAGTTTGCGGCAGAAAAAATGACTCTTGTATATGCGGTAAGGGCGGTGCAGATACAGGGAGCGGATCCGACCATTGACCCATGCTGGCGCATTGATTATGTCCGTAAAGACAGACAATCAGACAATACCGGTACGATCTATATTGATGCGGTAACCGGTATGGTAAGCCAGTATTCGGTATTTTGACCGATGCCGTCCGGAGGAGAATATCAATGAAACTGTTTAGGACGGATCTGTACAGAAGCATCTGTACGCCGCGATTCTGGGTGCTCACGTTTTGTTTTACAGTCGCAATTGTTTTTTCGTGCATGGATATGATCAGACCGACATTGTCAGGCGGCGCGGAAACCGGGACCGTGGATCTTCTGACCTATATGCTTACCATGGATAAATTCAAGGTGCTGATGGTGATTCTCGTTTCCGCGATCTGCGCAAACAGCTTCTGTGAGGATCAGAATCATCGCTATCTGCGGGCAATCCTTACCCGCACGGATCTTCTTCACTATTCGATTTCTCGTTTTGCGGCAAATGAGACCGCTGTTCTGCTTTCCTGTATTCTGGCGTTTTTCCTGTTCAGCGGTCTGGCGCTGGCGCCAGGTTTCTCGCTTTCCGCCGGCAGTTTTACGGATTATTATTATACCATGGCCGAAAGACAGCCGGCGCTGTATACCCTGATGATGGCACTCCAGTTTGGCGCCGTCTGTGCGTGCTGCAGCAGTTTTGGCCTTCTGCTGTCGGCTTTTCAGCCAAACGCTTTTGTCAGTACAGGCATCGGCGGTCTGACCTTTTTCTGCGCGGTATCGTATATTCCGAATCGCAGTATGTTCAGTATACTTCGGATCATTACAATGAATCCGGTGCTGCCGCTCGGGAATGAGACACCGCAATGGCTCTCTTTTCTCTGGGGAATGATGGTCCCGCTGGCTGTGACAGCGCTGTGCATGTGGGGATTTTACCGAAGGCTGGAATGGAGGCAGGAAAATGGCCGCCTTTAAGGCAGTTCGCGCAGTTATAATCATGGATTTTTCCCGGTGGAAAACAGATCTTCGGATCTGGTTTATTTTTGTATTTACCGCGGTACTTCTGTTTTATTATATCAGTCCGCTGACATCCTGCGGGCTGGACACGGGCCGCAGAATGACCATGTGTCTTCTTCCGGTTCTCTTTCACAGCGACACAATCTCTCTAGGGTCACCGAAGATCCTTTTTCACATCGGCATGCTGCTGATCTTCTGTGACGCGCCTTTCTTTTATCCAGGGAAGCCATATCTGATTCTGCGCAGCGGGAAAGAAAACTGGAGCATGGGCGAATGCCTGTACATTATCGCGGCGGCCTTTGTCTATCTTTCCTTCATTACACTGGCGGCGGCCCTGATTGCTCTTCCCATCGCAGAAATGAAAGACACATGGAACGGAGTGCTGACCGATATCGCTTTTGGCACAGCCGAACGCAGCAGAGAGCAGATGACTGTTCTCTGGCCGCAGCATATGATCCTTCCCAGGCAGACACTCAGCTATCTGTACCCGTCGGGATCACAGCTGTATACTTTTCTTGTGGTATGGGGATCCTTCTCCATGATGGGGCTTTTGCAATATCTGGTCAGTCTGATGACCAAAAAGATGCTGGCAGGGATTGCCGCGGCAGGTTCTTTTGTTTTTATCGATCCGATCCTTGCATGGGCCGCCTGGCCCAACCGCTACTGGCTGTTGGCCTTCTCACCGGTATGCTGGACCAGCATAGAGCAGCTGAATCTTCTCGGAACAGAACATTTTATCAGCATTCCGTTTGTGACTGTGTCCAGCCTGGTTCTGCTCGCGGTACTGATCCTGTCCGTGCGTGCTGCGGGGAAAAAGACGGAGCTGGATGGATTCCGCGATCAGGAGGGTATCACAGATGATTGAACTTATAAACGTCAGTAAGACTTTTGGCCATACCGAAGTACTGCACGATATCAGCATCGTGTTTGAACCGGGAAAGATTTACGGACTGTCAGGCCGCAACGGGTCCGGGAAAACCATGCTGATGCGGATGATTCTGGGATTTGTGCGCCCGACGTCCGGCACCGTGAAAGTTGACGGAAAAATCATCGGAAAGGACATCGAGCTGGCGCAGAATATCGGGGCTATCATTGAGAGCCCCGGTTTTCTGCCGGAATTTTCCGGGTATAAAAATCTGAAACTTCTCGCGATGATCCGGGGAGTGATTGGAGAGGATGAAATCCGCGGGGCTATGAAACTGGTTGGTCTTGATCCGGACAGCAGAAAACATGTCGGTAAATATTCTCTGGGCATGCGGCAGCGGCTGGGAATTGCACAGGCCCTGATGGAAAATCCGCCGATTCTGCTTCTGGATGAGCCGCTGAACGGACTGGACCGCGAAGGGGTCAGGGAAATGCGGAAGGTTCTTCTGCGGCAGAAAGAAAACGGCAGGCTTCTGATTGTTGCCAGTCACAGCAAAGAGGACACAGATCTTCTGTGCGATGAAGTCTGGCATCTCGACCAGGGCCATATCATCGGTCATGAAACGAAAAAATAAGGTAACTGTTCAGAATCCCACACATTCGAGGCGCTTCGCGTCTCTCATTGTGGGTGGTCAGAGGCGCTTCGCGCCGCCGGCGGTGGAACTTTTTATGCAACTGTGCTAGAATACCGGAAATGTGCGGAGACGGTTCCGGCTTCTCTGGCAGCCCCACTTGCTCTGCAGAAATCTTTACTGATTATATGCGGAGGGATAGAGGGACAGATGGAAGAGTCAGGGAAGATCCGTAGAAAGATCCGGGGGCGCATCGGCGGAAGCCTCTGCGTGCTGGCTGGCGGTGCGCTCTATGGACATATCGGCATCTTTAACCGTCTTCTGGAGACGGTGGGGTTTGCCTCGATGGAGGTTGTCTGCATCCGTCTGGTCGGTGCGGCACTGATCTTCGGGCTGATTGCCCTGATCACGAACCGCGCGATTTTCCGGATTCGATGGAAAGATCTGTGGATGTTTCTGGGGACGGGCATTCTCAGCTTTATCAGTTATAACTGGTGCTATTTTCACTGCATGCGCATCAGTTCCCTGTCGGTTGCGGCAGCCCTTCTGTATACCAGCCCGTCCTTTGTGATGATCTTCTCGGCGCTGATCTTTCATGAGCGGCTGACCCGGTGGAAGGGGCTTTCTCTCGCGCTGACCCTGGGCGGGGTGGTCCTTCTGTGCAGCGGCCTGGGTTCCGCCGACGCCATCTCCGGCAGGGCGCTTCTGTGCGGGCTCGGCTCCGCGTTCGGCTATGCCCTGTACAGTGTGTTCAGCCGCTTTGCGCTGAAGAAGGATTACACGCCGGAGCAGATCACCTTCTGGACAAATGTCTGCGGCGGCGCCTGCGCCCTTGTCTTTGTCGGAAAGCCTGCGTTCTTTTCCAGCCTGGGAGATGTGCAGGTGGTTCTTCCGGTTCTGGCCCTGGTCATTGTCTGTACGATCCTGCCGATGAACCTGGTGAACCGGGGAATGCTCCATCTGGAGAACAGCCGGGTAGGCATCCTGGAGATGTCGGAACCGGTGGCGGCGGTTCTGATCAGCTGCTTTCTGTATCACGAGGTTCTCACCGCGGTTCAGTACGCGGGAATCGTCCTGGTTCTGGCCGCTGCTGCCGTTGTCGTGGTCAAGAGTGCCGATCCGATGGAAATCCGGGCGGAGGAAAGAAAGGAGCGCAGGTGAATATTCTGGTCGTCAATGATGATGGCATCCGGTCTCCGGGCATTGTAAAGCTTGCACAGGCCGCCGCCCGCTTCGGCACCGTGACCGTGGCGGCTCCGGATGCGCAGTGCAGTGCCATGTCCCAGCACATCCATGTGTATGACCCTATTGAAGTGTCTCCGGCAGCGTTTCCGGCGGAAGGCGTCCGGGCCTGGCGCATCGGGGGGACCCCGGCCGACTGCGTCAAGGCGGCCGTTCACTACCTGTGCACGGGAGAGGATGCCCCGGATGTGGTGTTCTCGGGGATCAATGACGGATGGAATGCGGGGTTTGACGACCTGTACTCCGGCACCATCGGCGCGGCGATGGAGGGCCTGCGGTTCGGCATCCCGGCCTTCGCCTTTTCTGCCAGCGGCGGCAGTGACTTTAGCGCGGCAGACCGATACCTGCAGCCGATCATCGAGGAACTGCTCAGTTATCCCCGGTGCCTCGATGTGGTGTGGAGCGTCAACTTTCCGGACGGGGACGCGGACGGCGTGAAGGGAATCCGCCGCGGCGTGAAGCCGGCACAGACGCAGTTCTATACGGACCGCTTTCTCCGCACGGACCGGCCGGACGGTTCCTTCGTGCTGCAGCCGGCCAGTGAACTGGTCTGCTCGGCCGAACCGGGTTCTGATGTCGATTGGATTCTCCGGGGGTATATCACCATCGGGAAGGTTCGCTCCACCGTGATCGGAACCGACCTCCCCTGACATCTTTCCGCAGCTGCGGCGGAGGTTCTTCCCGCCCGCGGCTCTTTTTTTGCCGCAGCGCAAATTTGACAGAAGAAAAACGGCTTTCATCCCATACGCAGATGTGGTGGTGAAAGCCGTAAATTTTATCACGAGACAGACGCCTGCCGGAGACAGAGATAACCAGCGGAAGGAAATAATATACAAATATCAATATAATTATTGTGCTATTTCGACAAATGTCACATCATTGCTTTATCAAAATGAAGAAATTAACAGAAATAATCAATAAAAACGCAGCGAATTTATCCTAGCCGTAGTTGACAAGCAACTTTCTGATTCATAAAATCATTGCTATCAGGCTGTCGTCCGCAAACCGCAGCATTTCACAGAGTCGGAAGGGCAGCGCCACATCCACTGCCGTCCGCCGTGCATATCAGGAAGAGGCAGGACAGCATCCGATCCACTGCCGTCCGCCGAAGCCGGCTCTGACAGGACCAGGGAAACGGCAGAATTTCAAAGGAGGGATATCGATGAGAATCAGAAAAATGGCATCGTTCGCAGTCGCCGCGGCCATGATGATCGGAAGCACATCCGCAGTGTTCGCTTCCGATTTCACCCCGGCGGAAACGTATGACACCGGGGAACGCGCCTACACCGGCCAGCCGGTTACAACCGCAAAAGTCGGCGATGGTTCCGGGGAGACCATTTCCACGGATGAGTACGCCGGCGTGGAGGGGAAGGATTACACCGACGAGGGCTATTATACCTACAATGACTTTCTGCCGAAGATCACCGGCCTGAACTGGGACCCGCTCTCCTGGAAGACCACCGACGACGGAAATGTCGCGTCCATGATCGATATCGGCTTCTATGAATTCGTTCCGAATCCGACCCTGGACGGCTATTCGGTTGTTCCGGAGATGGCGGCTGCACTGCCGGTGGATGTCACCGATTCGTATGTCGGCTCCTACGGCGTGGAGGAGGGAGATACGTCCAAGGCGTACCGCATCGCCCTCAACCCGGATGCCTGCTGGGAAAACGGCGAGAAGATCACCGCGGATGACTATGTGTATTCCATGCAGCAGCAGCTCAATCCCAAGATGATGAACCGCCGCGCGGACAGCTTTTATTCTGGCAACTTCAATATCGTCAACGCCAAGAACTATCTGTATGCGGGCCAGCTGCAGTATTCGCTGATCACGGACACTGCCGGCGCGGAAGTCGAAGCCGGCAATACCGTGTACATTGACATGTGGGGATTCTGGGGCATGGAAGGCATGACCGACGCGGACGGCAACGAGTGCCCGCAGTATGTCGCCTGTGATGACGACACCATGTACCGCGACCTCAATGTGGGCGACAGTGCGGCCGATGAGGCATGGGTCTCCGGCGCTTACCTGTACAATACCTATTTCGCGCCCGGCTGTCCCTATGAGGATTACGGAACGCAGTACTGCTATACCGCGGCCATGGGCGAGGAAGTCTCCTGGGATGACGTCGGCCTGGTGAAGATCGATGATTATACCATTGATCTGATTTTCGTGGATTCGATCCCGCAGCCGGCATTCAATCTTCCCTATTCCATGTCCGGCATGACCTGGCTGGTCTATCAGCCGCTGTATGAGTCCTGCAAGACGTTCTACGATGCCAACGGCAATGAGGTGGACTCCGAGGACGAGGCGGCGACCGTCACCACCAACTACTGCACCTCCCTCGACACCTCCATCGGCTACGGCCCGTACAAGATGACCTATTACGAGCTGGACAAGCAGATCACGTATGAGCGCAATGACAACTGGTACGGCTACTCTGACGGAAGACATCTCGGACAGTACCAGGCCGACCGCATTGTCTGGCAGGCAATCGAGGAGCACGCGACCGCGCTGATGAGCTTCCTGTCCGGCGAGATCGATGAGGTCAGCCTGCAGGCGGACGACATGGATTCCTATGCGTCCTCGGATTACATTGTCTACGAGCCGCAGGATTACACCACGAAGATCAGCTTCAACACCGATTATGAGAAACTTCTGGAGCACGGCACCAATTCGCAGGTTGTCGTGATCGACGAGTTCCGCGAGGCCTTCGCCTTCGCGCTGGACCGCCAGACCTTTGCGACGGCTTACACTTCGGCGGGTACGGCCGGCTATGGCATGCTCAACACGATGTATGTCTATGACCCGTTCAGCGGCGCCGCTTACCGTGACAGCGAGGCCGCGAAGATCGCCCTGCTGAATACCTACGGCGTTTCCTACGGCGAGGGCACCGACTATGCCACCGTGGACGAGGCATATGACGCCATGACCGGATACGACATGGACAAGGCGCACGAATTGATGGCCGTTGCCTACGACAAGGCTGTTGCGGCGGGCATCTACGACGGCGAGAGCCCGATCACCATTGATTTCCGTGTCTATCAGTCCGATGACATCTACGTGCAGATGTTCAACTACCTGAACACCCAGCTGCAGGAGGCCTGCGTCGGCTCCGGCTTCGAGGGCAAGGTTTCCCTGACGATGACCGTCGATGCGGACTACTACAACACCATGTACTCCGGCGGCGCGGACATGATCTTCACCACATGGGGCGGCGCGGCGTTTGCTCCGTTCCAGATACTGGCGCAGGTGTACTGCGATGCCTCCGACGGCTCCGGCAACCAGATGGAAGTCGGCTTCGATACCTCCGCGGTGGAGCTGACCATGAACGTGGACGGCACGGACATCACCGATACGCTTCAGAACTGGGCATTCTGGGCAAACCTGCAGGATGTTCCGACGCTGGACGAGAAGCTTGGAAAGTTCAGCGATTATGACTCCGCGACCCAGTGCGCATTCTACGCGAATGCCGAGGCATGCTATCTGCACTATTATGTGACGACCCCGCTGTACTACCGCAATGTCGCCAGCCTCTATTCGCAGAAGATCAACTACGTGACGAATACCTATATCCAGCAGGTCGGATTCGGCGGCGTCAGACACATGACCTTCAATTACACCGATGACGAGTGGGCAGGCTACACCGCTGCCAACACGCTCCAGTACTGATGAGACAGAACCCGGCAGCTGCCGGACGGCGTTTTCGGGTGCACCGCACAGTGCACCCGGGACCGGCCCGGCGCAGTCCGGGAAACAGGCAATGAGCCGCGGGAGGCCCTCCCGGTGCCGCTTCCGGCGGCAGGGAAGGCCACGCGGCTCATTCCGCGCACGGAGGTACCATGAAGAAATACATCATACAGAGAATCCTGCTCATGCTTCTGACCATGTTTGTGATCATGACGCTCTGTTTTATACTGATCAAGATGCTGCCGCTTCCGGCGGTGCGCGAGATGGGCAGGGACATCAACCTGGTCTACGCCAAAAGAGAGCAGATGGGATACAACCGGCCGCTTCTGGTGCAGTATGTGCTGTTTCTGAAGGCGGTCTTCACCCGGTGGGACTGGGGCGTCGGCGAGCAGATGTATCAGGCCCTCAGCGTGACGGAAGTGATGGCGCAGAAACTGCCCTACACGATCCTGGTCAACCTGTACTCCATCCTGATTGCGATTCCGCTGGGTCTGCTTCTCGGCATCTATGCGGCGCTCCGGAAAAACAAGTGGCAGGATCATCTGATCTCCACCCTCGTCATGGTATTCATCTCCGTGCCAAGCTATGTATACGCCTTCCTGGTGCAGTATATTTTCTGCTTCCGTCTGGGGTGGTTTTCCCTGACGCTGGAATCGCTGGATTCTGCGCCGCTCTTTTCCTTCCGGATGTTCCGCTCCATGATGCCGGCCATCATCTCCCTGGGTTTCGGCGTGGTGGCGAGCCTGGCCCGCTATACCCGGGCAGAGCTCTCCGAGGTGCTGACCGGCGACTACATGCTCCTGGCCCGCACCAAGGGCCTGACTCGCGCGCAGGCCATCCGCCGGCACGCGCTGCGCAATGCCATGGTGGTCATCCTGCCGATGATCATCGGCGAATTCATCGGCATTGTCGGCGGATCCATGATCATTGAGAACATCTTTGCCATTCCGGGCGTCGGAAACCTGTATGTCGCCGCGATCAACGTGCGCGACTACAACTTCTTCATGGCGCTGACCTGTTTCTACACCTTTATCAGTCTCGCGTCCGGCATCGTCATCGACATCAGCTACGGGCTGATCGATCCGCGCATCAGAATGGGGTCCAGAAAATGAGCACAGTACAGAATCAGAATGGGAATCAACCGGAGAAGCGTCCGGGGAACGAACCATGGAACGAGGCGGGAAACAGCCCGGAAAAGAAGCCGGAGAGCGGGCTGACAGGCGAAAGGAAGAATGCACCGGTGGACGGGCCGGATGATATCCCGGCAGAGAAGTTTACCTTTGTGCAGGCAGACAAGAAGCTGCACGACGTCCGCCTCGAGACGAAGCCCATCGGTTACTTTCAGGACGCGTGGATGCGCTTCCAGAAGGATGCCAGCGCAGTCGTGGCCTTTGTGCTGATCCTGCTGCTCCTGGCCTTTGCGGTCATCGTCCCGTTTGTCTCCACCTTTGACGTTGCCTTCCGCGACAGCTACTACAAGACCGTGCTGCCCAAGGCCCCCGTCTTCGTCGGCCTGGATTTCTGGGACGGATGTTCCAATTCCACGGAGACGCAGGCCGGCTACGACTATCTCAACGCCATCGGCCAGGAATCCGGGGAGAGCGCGGTCAAAAAGCTCTACCGCTCCTATGAGAGCGCGTCCGGCGCCGTGCTGTACCGGCTGCGGGCGGATTCGTATGCCCGGGTGGGCTATGTCTTTGTGTCGATGAGCACGGCCGAATTCCAGGCCCTGCAGGACTACCAGAATGAGACGGGGATCCAGGTGATCTACCCGATGCCGAAGACCTACAACACGGACTTTGTGATGGCAAACGGCGGAGCAAACTTCTGGTATCAGCTCGCCGACGAGTCCAAGACGTCCACCGGCCTTGCCGTATATGACGAGAACGGCAGCTATATTCCAAATTACATCACCTCGGACAACGAAAACGCGGCGGGCTATGACAGCCTGCGCATTGCCGGGGACGACGGCGGCGCGGATGGAAAGACCTGGGATGTCTATGCGGTCCGCAATCAGTCCGGCGTGAAGATCCGCGTCAACTACCACCAGTACTTCCTTTATCAGCACCCCGGCGTGGAGCCGGTGTTCTACTTTGGGACAAACATCTACGGGCAGGACATCTTCACCTGCCTGGCGGCCGGCGCGCGGCTTTCCTTCCTGCTGGCCTTCGCGGTCTCCTTCATCAACTTTGTGATTGGCATCATCTACGGATCGATCGAGGGCTACTACGGCGGGACGGCAGACCTGATCATGGAGCGCATCTCCGACATTCTCTACTCGGTTCCCTTCATCGTGGTGGCAACGCTTTTCCAGCTGCACCTGGCCGACCGGGTCGGCGTGCTCGGAAGCCTCCTGTTCGCCTTCGTGATGACCGGTTGGGTCGGAATCGCATCGACGGTTCGCATGCAGTTCTACCGGTTCAAGGGCCAGGAGTATGTGCTGGCGGCCCGGACTCTCGGCGCAAGCGACAGGCGCCTGATTTTCAAGCACATCTTCCCGAATGCCCTCGGCACCATCATCACCAGTTCGATCCTGACGATCCCCGGCGTCATCTTCTCCGAGTCGATCTTAAGCTACCTGCACATCATCAACCTGGAGACGTCTTCCCTCACGAGCATCGGAACCATGCTCTCCAACGGGCAGGGGTATCTGTCGACCTATCCCCATATCATCCTGTTCCCGGCGATCTTCATCTCCCTGCTGGAGATCAGCTTCAACCTGTTTGGAAACGGACTGCGCGACGCGTTCAACCCGTCGCTGAGAGGAGCGGACTGACATGGCAAGGACGACAAGGACAAAGCTTTCGGTCAGGCACCTGACCATCTCGTTTCGAACCAACAACGGCGCGGTGCGCGCGGTGCGCGATATCTCCTTCAGCCTGAAGGAGGGGGAGACGCTGGCGATTGCCGGCGAGTCCGGATCCGGAAAATCCGTGACGGCCAGGGCCATCATGGGCATCCTGGCACCCAATGCCGTGGTGGACAACGGCGAAATCCTGTACGACGGCCGGGATCTTCTCAAGATCCCGGAGGAGGATTTTCACACGCTGCGGGGCTACCGCCTCGCGATGGTCTTTCAGGACCCCCTCTCCGCGCTGAACCCGATCATGCGGATCGGCCAGCAACTCACGGAGGCGATGATTCTCAACAATAAGGAGCGCCGGGCGGACGGAAAGAAGCAGTTTTCGGCGTATCTGTCCGAACTGGAGAAGGCGCTGGCAGAATCGGGAGCGCTCTCTGCGGCGGAGGCGAAGAAGGAGTGCGCGGCGTACCGCCAGATCACCGAGGCCGGCGTAAAGCGGGCGGACCGCTTTGCCGCGGCGTGCGAGGCGGCGGTGGAGGCGGAGGACTGCGTCGGTGAGATGCGGCTTGCCCTGAAGCGCCGCGATGAAAAGAACATCCGGGAGGCGTGGGGCCGCCTGCAGAAGGCGGCGGAGGGCGTCCGGGATCCCTATCTGGACAAGGATGCGGCCGCGATGCGGGAGGCGATTGCCGCGGCTGCGCCGGCGGTGCATTCTTATGCCGGTGCGGACGGAACAGCCGTGACCGATGCGCTGGACCGGGTACAGGCCACCCTTTCCAGGGTGAACCGCCGACAGACGGAGCCGGACTTTACGGCGATCGTCTACGCCGCGGAACACGGCATGGCGGCGGATCTCGGCACACAGAGCATGGAGGAGATCAATGCAGAGGCCGGAGAGATCCTGCAGAAAGGGTTCCTCTCTCGTTTCCTTGCAGAGACGGCGCAGGCCTGCGATTACACGGCCCGGCAGTCCCTGTCGCGCAAGAAGGATGCTGTCTTTGTGCTTCGCGAAAAGAGAGCGGCTTTCACCGCTCCGGTGCTGAACCGCCATGCCTGCGAGGAAGCGATCCGGACGGCCGCCGACGCGGTGGATGCCACGATCGACCGGCTGTCCGTGGACAAGGATGCGGCTTCCTACGTATTCCGCAGCTCCCTGACGGCCAACCTGAACCGCTATTTCGAGGGCCTGAAGACCAATCCCGCAGAGCAGAAGCGCTTTGACCGGGATACCCGGAAATACAACCGCCAGGTGAAAGAGGGAAAGGCGGCGCTGTCCGTCGTGCCGGTCAACCTGATCGATACCGAGCGCGCCCGCCGGAACATGCTCACGGCGATCGACGAACTGGCAGAGCAGTACGAGCGGGAAATCCGGGAGGCAGCACAGGGAACGGAGACCGTTTCAGCCTCGGATACCCGTGCCAATCGACTGAAGGAAACCCTCGATACGTACGCGGCACAGAGCTCCCGCGTAATTTCTGATGCCCTGGCAAAGCATCATGCGATCGAACTGATGGAGGAAGTCGGCATTCCGGATCCGTACAAGCGGTTTACCCAGTACCCCTTTGAATTTTCGGGCGGCATGCGGCAGCGCATTGTCATCGCCATCGCCCTGTCCGCCAACCCGGACATCCTGATCTGCGACGAGCCGACCACGGCGCTGGATGTGACCATCCAGGCGCAGATTCTGGAACTGATCAACCGGCTGAAGAAGCAGAGAAATCTTTCGGTCATCTTCATCACCCATGACCTGGGCGTCGTCGCCAACATGGCGGACCGGGTCGCTGTGATGTACGCGGGGAAGATCGTGGAGTACGGCACGGCGGATGATATCTTCTATGACCCGCGGCATCCCTATACCTGGGCACTGCTCTCGTCCATGCCGGATCTGGAGACCAGGGAAAAACTAGAGGCCATCCCGGGCACGCCGCCGGATATGATCATTCCGCCGGCGGGCGACGCGTTTGCAGCCCGGAACAAGTACGCCATGCAGATTGATTTCGAACAGCAGCCGCCGATGTTTCAGGTCAGCGAGACCCACTGGGCGGCCACCTGGCTGCTGCACCCGAAGGCGCCGAAGGTCAGCCCGCCCGACATCGTGCTCGAGCGCATCGAGCGGATGAAAAAGCTGCAGGAGAAGCAGGAAAAAGAAGGAAAGGAGGCATGACGGTCATGAGAAAGACAGATTTTATCGTCCGGTTGCTCCGGATCGTCGGAACGGTCCTCCTGTGTGTGTTTCTGGTGCTGTCGCTCTATGATTTTTCGATCAGCGGTCCCGCCTGGAAGGAGATGGAGGACGGCCTGACGGAGGCCGGCGCCTCCACGGACTTTTCGGACCGGATCCTCTTTGATCACGATTATTATCAGGCGATGGCCAATGCCCGGTCATCCGGGACCTCGATCAGCACAGCGCGGCGCGCCGAGGCGGAAGCGTATTTCGGGCGCTTCCGCGGGAAGGCGGAGAAGGCCGCGGCGGTAAAGAAGGCGGCGGATGCCGCAGAGGTCATCCCGTATCTTGCCGGATCCTTTGACTACGCGTCTTTCCTGGAAAGTTACAACCAGAGGGAAAATGTGCAGGAGACGGCGGAAGCCAGAGAGCAGATCGAAGCGATCAACACGCTCCTGACACCGACCTCGAAAAGCGGCAAAAAACTGCCCGCGCTGGCAAACGCCTCCGCCGAGGACGATCTTGAGGCGGCATATCAGGATTTGTCTGAGACTTACGGCGGGAAGGCCGGGTCCTGGCTGGAGTATCTGACGGTGGTCCTTCGGGAGATGCAGTCTTACACCGACAGCGGAAAAAGCCTGATGCGCTTCTCCGATTTCCAGGACAAGGTCTTTGACGAGGACACCTATTTTTCGGACCTGGCCGATGTGCAGGCCGATGAAGAACAGTCCGATTCGGCCAGCTTCCTCGCGGATTTTGCGGATTTTGTGGAGGCGCACGCGGCAAAGTCCGGCGATTCCACTTCTGTTTCCATCAGTGAAGAGGATCTTCAGGGATTTCTTTCGGAGGAGCTGGCGAAAATCCAGGATGCCTATCCGGGGGAGAAGCTCTCCGATGAGGATGCGTGGCTTCTGGCGGTTCGGAATCTCTTGGATTCCGGAAACAGCTTTGACGGATCTTTTTCTGCCGTGATTGCCGAATACCGGGTTCAGGCCGATTCCATGACGAAATTCGATGACTTCATGAAGTCCTTCGCAGACAGCGTGGTGGAGAGTGCGGATGAGCGCAGTCGGATCCGCCTGATTGCGCCGTTCTGGATGCTGATCTCCGTGAACCCGTGGCTTTTGTGCCTGTCCGTCGCCTGCCTGATCGCCGCGGCGGTGATCCGGCGGGTGATGAATGCGGCCCTTCTGCGGAAAGAGAAGGAGGAGGAGATTCCGGACGATCCGGATGTGCTTCTGCGCGTGGATCACCTGAAGCAGTATTTCCGCTCGGGAGACTATATCAACAAGGCGGTGGATGACGTCAGCTTTTCCATCCGCAAGGGGGAAGTCTTCGGCCTGGTCGGCGAGTCCGGATGCGGCAAAACCACAACGGGGCGGACGATTATCAACCTGTATGACCCCACCGACGGGACCGTCACGTTCCATGGCATGCGGGTGTCCTCCACGAAGAACGGCTTGAACGTCTGTGTCCGGAGCCTCCGGAAGGACGCGGAGGAAAAACTGCGCACCCGGAAGCAGGATCTGGAGGAGGCGATCCGGAAAAATCCTTCCGGCGCGGCTGCCCTGCGGGCGGAATACCGCCGCGACTGCAGCCGGATCCGGAAAGAGCTGAACGAGGAGATCGGACGCAAGGAACTGGAAGCGCTGAAATCCGAGGCGGCAAAGCAGAAGAGCGATTCCGCCTACCGGGAACAGCAGCTGGCAGCGCTTCGGAAAGCTTATGAGGAGGACAGCAGAAAACGGACCGGGGCGGCGGCCGCGGAGCGGAAGAAACGGTATCGGGAGGAACGGCGTGCTGTCCGCCGCAGCAGCATTATGACCCGCATGCAGATGATCTTTCAGGATCCGATTGCCTCGATTGATCCCCGCATGACTGTCCGCGAGATCATCGCGGAGGGCCTGCGGATCCGCGGAGTCACCGACCAGAAGGTCATCGATCAGAAGGTCTATGAGATGCTGGAGCGCGTCGGCCTGGTCCGCGAGCATGCGGACCGCTATCCGCATGAGTTTTCTGGCGGTCAGCGGCAGAGAATCGGGATCGCCCGCGCCATCGTCATGGAGCCGGAACTGATCATCGCCGATGAGCCGATCTCCGCTCTGGATGTCTCCATCCAGGCGCAGATCATCAACCTGCTCAATGAGCTGCGCAGCCAGATGGGGCTGACGATCCTCTTCATCGCGCATAACCTCTCGGTCGTCAAGTATTTCTCCGACCGCATCGGCGTCATGTATTACGGGAAAATGGTCGAACTGGCGGATTCGGACGAACTCTTCCGGCATCCGCTGCACCCGTACACGAAATCCCTGCTCTCCGCGATCCCCTACCCGGATCCGCACTACGAAAAGCAGAGAAAGCGGATTGTGTATCACCCGGACGAAGTGCACGACTATTCCGTGGAGAAACCGTCCATGCGCGAAATCCTGCCAGGGCACTTCATCCTCTGCAGCGATTCGGAATTTACAAGATACCAGGAGGAGATCCGGCGGCTGGACGCGCAGAGCGCCGGCAGCGCAGGGGCTGAATGAGCGCTTTCGACCCTGCAGCCGGAAGTCAGTGAATGTCAGCAGGCGTGTCGGCAGCGAAGGCGGGTGACATCGGCCATGGCGGCGGTTATGTCCCGCTGGTCCGGAAGGATCTGCATTCGCCGGATTTTCATCGCCTGGATGCATCGGAGTACGATCTGGGGCGTCGCACCAAGCGGCACGGGTCGATGATTCCGATTTCGGAGGCAGAATACAACAGGCTTCACTTTACGAATAATCGGTAACCGGGCAGGTACCTGTCGATAGAAATTCGGCAGGCACCTGCCCTTTTTGACTGTCCGGGACAGAGGGAGAAAAACGATGTCGTCACAGAGGCAGCGGAATTACCGGCTGGGGTACGACCTGAAATCGCAGATAGAACTGCACGGGATGATGCTTCCGGGCACGATCCTGGTTGTGATCTGCAGTCGTACCTGCGGTTGGAGCTGGTTCCTGAAAGTGTTATAAAGAACCGGCGAAAACCCCGCAGCTTGCTGCGGGGATGAAAGCCGGCT
>OMZJ01000044.1 GCA_900315495.1 uncultured Lachnospiraceae bacterium | reverse complement strand
ATAAATATATGAGTGTTGTCCGTGCAGTGCCATACTGCTTTATTATAGCATAACAGAAAAGGACGGGTCTGATTTTCTCAGAACCCGTCCTGGCTGTGATCTGTCCTGGCTGTAATCCGCCTTTCCTGTTACTGATCTTCGTTTTCCGAACCCTTTTCCTGCGCTTTCCAGCTCTCCGCGATGGAATACAGATACTGCTCATAGACGCGCTTGGCGGCAAAGAAATCCTGCCGGCGGATATGAACATTTTCCCCGTCTTCCATCACAAAAGTCATCAGTTCCCGGTTGATTGCGCGGATTCTGGAAACGTTGACCAGATAGCTCTTGTGGCAGCGGAAAAAATATCTGACGGGAAACCGGTGCCCCTCCTCATCCAGCCGTCCACGGACCATCACTTCCTGCCCGCCGCCGAGATGGATGCACAGATTTTTTCCCCGCTGCTCGACATAATCGATGGCATCAAACGGAATCCGGATTCTGGTGTCCGCCGAACCGCATTCGTAGTGCGGCTCCGACTCTTTTTTCCGGATAACGTACCGGAGCAGATCTGCGATTTCCTCCCCGCTGACCGGTTTCTCCAGATACCGGGCTGCGCGCAGCCGATACGACTCCAGCGCAAAATCCTGACTGGTTGTGGCAATCGCGGCCACCACATCCGTATCGATCCGGCGGATTTTTTCGAGCGCCCGGATCCCGGTCATTCCTTCCATGTAGATGTCCAGAAGAATCACATCGAATTTTCCCGGATAATAGGCATCCAGCAGTTCTTCCGCGCTCCCGAAGGCTTCCACCGTCACGTCCGGGGCCGATTCGGAAACCATCTGCACGAGTCTTTCCCGCTCCCCTCTGTCATCCTCGCAGACTGCCGCCCGAAGCCGTTCCAATGCCGCGTCCCTCCCGCTGTGCAGCGCGGAGATTAAACCCGCACCGATGCCTTGTCACTCTCTGAAATTACTCCTCCGCGGTCTCCGCCTCACTGGACGCTTCCTCGGTCAGCGTCGGGCTGACAGAGAGGATGATATTCCGCTCCGCCGCCGCGAAGTCCTTATTATCGTTCGGAGTAACTGCTACCACATACATATAGCCATCGGTGTCCGCAAATGCAAGCCCGGAAACATTCTGCTCCTTGCTGTCGAATCCGACTGCAGGGATTCCGTTGGCATCACAGTAGGTAAGCGACGAATACTCTCCCGTCTCATCCAGTTCCTCATAGATCTGCTGAAGGTTTTCAATACCGTCCACTTTCTTGGCGGAGACGGTTACGGTTGCCTTTGTGCCGTCTTCCAGGGCATCTTCCGCCTGCGCCATGTAGACAATGCCCGCATCTTCCGCGCCGTCAATCTCGGATGCATCCAGAACATTCCAGTCGCTCGGCAGATACAGATCAAAGCCGTATCCCGTGCTGACCCAGACCCCGTCATAGACCTCCGGATCAATGTCCTCATAGGAAAGCACGAGAGTGTTCTGCTCCGCCTCGGAGGCCTCCTCGGACACTGCTTCCGTCTCAACCTCTGTCGTCTTTTCCTTTGCCATGGCCGGTGTCCATGCCGCTGCGGTCAGTGCTGCTGCCATTGCCAGTACGAATGCTTTCTTCATCTCTCTTCTCCTTTTTCTCTCACTGTGTTTTGCCGTTTTACGCTGTGCCTCAGGAACGACAGGCTGTCCGCCGGAAACCGGCATTACAGATGCATCGCGTTCTCAAATTCTTCGATCGTGTATTCTCTGGCTGTCCGAATTGTTTTGATTGGAACGCCGGACATATTTTCCTCCCGCCCTGCGGTCTTTCCTGTTGACAGGAACATTATCGCAGACCGGGCATTTCGGGAAAAGTACGGAAAAGCGGCGTTTCGCGGTAAAATTCGTACTTGATCTCCGTTAGATCATATGATATAATCAAAATTTTACATTGGATTTTGAACGGAATTTTGTGTCTATGATTGCAGGTACCCCAGATCTTTGTTGTCCACTGTCAGGGGTACAGGAGCGAAGAGCATCGATATGATTATGAAAAATGATGATGAAAATGATCAGACGTTGAGAATATCGGATGTTCATTTGGGGGAGATGAATGGGCTCTCGCCTGCAGCAAGAATCGCAGCCGCATGCGCAAATGCAGCCGCATACGCACAACCGCTGGGGCGTCAGGAGGAAAATACCTGTGTGGAATAGGTCTTCAGCATCTCGATGTACTCCTGCCCCATCTGACTGAGCCCCATGCCTTTCCGGGAGATATAGCCGATGGTCATGATTTCGTCGGAATCCAGCGGGACGCTGACATACTGATCCCCGTTCAGCTCCTGGCAGATCAGGCCGCAGCAGAGCGTGTAGGCATTCAGGCCTACCATCAGATTCAGCATGGTCGACCGGTCATTTGCCTTGATTACGCGCTTGTACTCGTAGGTACTCAGCACCTCCTCCGCCAGGAAGAAGGAATCTGTCCCCTGCTCAAAGGACAAGCACGGATATTCCGCCAGATCCTCCATGCGGATCTTGTCCCGGCCGGCCAGCGGATGGTGATTCCAGCAGAACACATAGATCCGGCAGGGGAAGAGCGGCGTAAACTCCAGGTTGTTTTCGCTCAGAAGCTTCGTCAGCACCCGGTCGTTGAAGTCATCCATGTACAGGATGCCGATCTCGCTGCGAAAATCCCGGACATCGTTGATGACTTCCATGGTTCTGGTCTCCCGCACGGCGAACTCATACTCGTCCATCCCGTACATCTTCACCAGATCGATGAAAGCCTTCACCGCAAAGGAATAGTGCTGCATGGAAACACCGAACTTCTTCTTGCGCTTTGTCTTCTCGACATACCGGTCATTCAGCAGGTTGAACTGGTCGACGACCTGTCTGGCGTAGCCGATGAACTCCACGCCGTCCGGGGTCAGCGTGATGCCGCGGCTGTTCCTCTTGAATATCTCGACGCCGATTTCCTGCTCCAGCGACCGGATGCTCCCGGACAGGGTCGGCTGGGACAGAAACAGTGCCTTCGCCGCCTCATTCATCGAGCCGGCCTCTGCCACGGCAATCGCATACTTCAGCTGCTGCAGTGTCATAACTGAATTCCTCCGAGATCTTCTGAAATCACCTGGCGCATGTAATCGACAATCTGCCGATCCGTCTCATAGTCGTAGTGCAGTCCGTCGAGCGTATGGCAGGAACCGGCGTCCAGGCCGGACTTCACAAACGTGTACGTGTCAATGATGCCGATGGCGGGATTCAATCCCCCGCGCAGTGCGTCGTTCATTGCGAGGATATCCGCCTCATGGTCTGCCCAGCCGCCGTCCGCGGGGCCAACCGTCATGTAGTAAACCGGCACGCCGAACTGCAGGCCCGCGCCGTTCATATAGGTGATGTACTGCTGCGCCTTCTGCAGGTCATTCACGCCGAGCCACACCACCAGCACGGCGTCCTTGTCCAGATACTGCGCAGCCAATGCCAGGCCGAGCTTGGCAAACCAGTCGTATCCCTCGCCGCCCTTGGCGACAAAGACCATGTTGTTGGCGATCCCGGTGTACTCGGAAGACATGTTGTAGAACATGTGGCTCGGAAATTCCGCCGCGTCATATGCCTGCGAACAGTACAGCCCCACGGTGCGGGAATCGCCAACGATCACCAGATGCCGGTCGCCGGTAAAGTTCTGGGCCGCGGACAGGCTGCCGAACCCGCCTTCCTCGTTGTAGGCGGTCTCCGGAATTTCGCCGCTGCGGTACACCCACGGGGAATGTCCCGCCGTCACCCTATCGCCGGA
>OMZJ01000120.1 GCA_900315495.1 uncultured Lachnospiraceae bacterium | reverse complement strand
GACCGGGTGCTCGTCGGGGAGGTCCGCGGGCCGGAAGCGCTGGACATGCTCACCGCGATGAACACCGGGCATGACGGCTCGCTGTCCACCGGCCATGCCAACAGCGCGAAGGACGCGGTCGACCGGATTGCAGATATGGTCCTGTCCGGGAGCAGCGGTCTGCCGCTTGCCGCTGTCTACGGGCAGATCGCATCTGCGATTGATGTGATCGTTCATCTCGGACGGATCCGCGACGGGTCCCGCAAGGTGCTGACGGTACACAGCGTGGACGGAACCGGGGAGGACGGAAGAGTGCGGCTCAGGATGCTGGTCCGTTTCGTGGAAAAGGGAGAAAAGGATGGGCGGATTGTCGGCACATTCGAGCGCTGCGGAAAGATCCTCCGGGAGGAGAAGCTCCGATCGGCGGGATTATTACAGGATCTCCGCGAAAATGAGCGCGGGGCAGATTCTGAAAACGGCGGCTGAAGCGGCAGCATTGTGTACGGTGTTCAGCTGGCTGTTCTACCATTCCGTCATCCCGGGAGCTGTCTGCTTTCTGCCGTTCTATCATTTTTATAAAAAACGCAGAAAGAAGGAATACTTTCAGCGCCGTCTCGATATTCTGAAATCGGATTTCTGCGACATGGCAGAGAGCCTGTCCGCTTCTCTCCGGACGGGATATTCCGTGGAAAATGCGATGAAGAAAGCGGTTCTGCAATTGGAGTCCGCCGGGAAAGGCCGCGGAGACATGGCGGTTTTTCTGGACCGGATGCTGACAGACATGCAGGTGGGAACCTCTGTGGAGGAAGTATGGGAAGACTTCTCTGCGGCCGTTCCCGTCGAGGAAATCCGGCTGTTCGGCCAGATCTTCCGGCTTTCGCACCGCTGCGGGGCTTCCCTCCCCGCCGTCTGCGGAAGGGTCGTGCTGCAGATCGGGCAGAAGATCGAGACATCCCGTGAGATTGAGACCATTCTGGCCGGCAAGAAGACAGAGCAGAAAGTGATGAACTGGATGCCGGCGCTGATTCTTTTCTATGTTGACCTTACGTCTCCCGCCATGATGGAAGTGATGTATACCACAACCGCCGGGAGGGCAGTCATGACAGCCGCACTGGGAGTGTACATGACGGCATTTCTGATCTCGGAGAAACTGGCCGATTCTCTTTGCTCGTAATGTGCATTGAGCCTTCAGACGCAGAAATCAATTTTCATCACGATCTTCTGCGGCGCTCCTGATCCCAAAAGCCTTCCGGCCAGAGGGATCAGCCCGCTGATAGAGCGCCCTCTGTCAGCCCGGGGACCGGATCTGCTGCCGCATGGTCAGGGATTTTTTAGAGAGGAGATGTCAATGGCGCTGCTTTTCATTCGTATCTTTTCAGCGGCGTTTTTCCTGGTGCTTCTGGCCTTCGGAATCGCGCATTCCGCGGAGAAGCGGGAGTGGGAAGAAATTCTCGGAGACCTTGACGGTATCCGCCGCAGAACGGCCTGTTTCGGGCTCCATGCCGCGGAATGGTGGGAAAAGACCGGACACCGGCCGGATCCCGGGGAACTGCACCGGATCCGCGCACTGTATGTCCGCGGTGACGCGCGGATGCAGCTGCGCCGGAGAATCGGGAAACGGTTTGAGGTTTCTTTTCTCTGCCTGACGGTTGCGGCAGCGGCTGCATTCGCCCTGAGCTTTGTTCCGGCGAAGGACCGCGCGCTTCCGGAGGATTCCATTGAACGGCCTTCCTTCGGGGAGACCGAAAACGTCAGCCTGAATGTCGCCGGATGGAATCCGGATCAGCCGGAGGCGGAGGAAGAGATCACGGTAGAGGTCTTCGGGAAGGATCCGGAAGGGGAAGCCATGCAGCAGGTGTTCGATGAGGTCTTTGCCGGTCTGGGGACAAAAATCCTGGGCAGCAATCCGTCACTGGATGAGGTGAGGACGGATCTTTCACTGATCCGGGTGACAGACTGGGGAATTCGCGTCACATGGAAAAGCATGGATCCGCAGATTGTCACGGACACCGGTCAGGTGGACAACAGCGAAGTGCCGGAAAATGGAACGGTGGTGACGCTGCAGGTGGAGCTGGAATATGCGGGTGCACATGCGCTGTACAACCTGTTTGTCCATGTGGTCCCGCCGGAAAAGAACGCGGCATTCTATCTGGGGCTTCTGACCGGGGAAATAGAAAAGCAGGAGAAATCCAGCCGGACATCCAATACGCTGAAGCTTCCGGATCAGATTGACGGGCGTGCGGTGACTTACCGGCTTCCGCGGTCGAAGGCACCGTGGCCGGCGGTGGTTTTCCTGGCGCTTCTCGGCGGGATCTATATCGCAGCAGACCGGAGCCGCCTGAAGGAGGAATGTGAAAAGAGGAGAAAGCAACTCCGGGAGGATTATCCGGTATTCCTGTTCCGGCTCTGTACCCTGCTTGGCTGTGGGATGACCCAGCGGGCCGCGTGGTTTCGGATCGCCGGGAGCATGGACAATCCGGCGGCAGACGTCCGGGAGGCGGACGTGCGGGCAGAGAATTCGGGATCGCGGGCCAAACCGGGCAAGGCAGAACTGCGGGCAGGGGATGCCTGGAAAGAGGGCAGTCGGGGCGTCCCAAGGGTTCATTATGTCTATGCGGAGATGGCGGTCACCCGCACGGAGATTGCTGCGGGAAAGAATGAAGCGGATGCGTACCGCGATTTCGGGCAGCGGTGCGGGCTTGACGGTTATATCCGGACTGCGGGCTTCCTGAGTCAGAACGCGAAGCAGGGCACCGCCGGCCTCCGGGAACTTCTTGAGGCTGAAATGCTGCAGGCGTTTGTCGATCAGAAGAGCGATGCCGTGCAGAAGGGCGAGAAAATGAGCACTAGAATGCTTCTTCCGATGATGCTGATGCTGTCGGTCGTCATGATTGTGCTGATGGCACCCGCGATTCTGCAGATGGGATGATCCCTGTCTGCACAGGGAACCATAAATTTTGTGAAAACAGACAGAAGGAGGAAAGACGATGCAGAGCGTGCAGCGGGAACAGCAGGAGAAAAACGGTGAATGGACAGCGAGAGGGAAGAAAGGAAAGTACCCGGAAGGAATGCGCCGGAGAATCAGGAGGAGTCTGCGCCGGATCCGGGGGCTGCAGGCCCCGGGCATCGGGACGGTGGAGATGGTCCTCCTTCTGGTGGTGATTATTGCGCTGGTTGTGATTTTCCGGGAGCAGATCCTGAATCTGATCAACAGTATCTTCGGAAACATCAACCAGTCCGTGAATGGACTGTACTGATGGCTATGCGTCAGCACAGCCTGATGGGAGCGGGCCGTGTCACCGGAAGCGTCACGGTGTTTCTGGCGCTGAGCCTCTCTGCGAGCCTGCTTTTTACGGAGACTGCGCTGGAATCTGCGCGGGCCTTTCTGCTTCGCGCACAGGCGCAGACTGCGCTGGAATCCGCACTGGATTCGTTGTTTGCGGGCTATGACACGGAACTGTTCGACCGCTATGGACTTTTGTTTCTGAATCGGGGCCGTACTGTGAAGAATCGGTCCGTTGAGGCGATTGTGGAAGACGCCATGGGAGCAGAGCTGAATCCGCCCGGCGGGGGAACGCCTGCCGCTGGGAATCTTCTCCGGGAACATGTGGCGGAAGTGACTGTCACCGAGATGCGGGATCCGGTTTATTACGGGCAGGGAGAGTACTATGCGAGAAATGTCCTCGACTATATGAAATATCGTGCAGTGGCCCGCAAAGTACAGGAGATTACCGACGCGGAACAAATTTCGGAACTCGGGGAGGAGGCCAGAAGGCAGAATGAGGCCAGCCGCGGCAGTTCTTCCCAGGCGGCGAAAGAAGCGGAGGAACAAATGCGCCGGCTGGAACAGGAGGAAGGGAAGGAGGACAGCCGCAGCAGGACCGAGGAAGAGGTGAACCGGTCTCTGATCGGAAAAGTGAATGAACTGCGCAAATCCGGCATCCTGAATCTGACAGTCCCGTCGGTTGGAGCGATTTCCCGTGCCGCGATTTCGTACGCGGATTACCCTTCCCTTCACTACGGGGATTCCGGGCACGCTTCCCTCTCGTTCCTGAAGGAATCTTCGATGAATCTTCTGATGGCGGACTATGCGCTGGAGCACTTTCAAAATTATACATCCGGCGGCGGAAGCGGGACGCTGCGGTATGAGCAGGAGTATATTCTGTCCGGAAAGGCCTCGGATTATGACAATCTGAGCGGCTGCATTGACCGTCTGCTGTTTCTGCGGGAGGGGATGAACATCCTGACAATTGTTTCGGAACCGGATCTTTGTGCGGCAGCTTCCTCCTTTGCCGCCGGCCTGGTTGGCTGGACAGGCATCGGCGCGCTGACTGCGGTGACAGAAGGTGCGGTGATCGCATCCTGGGCGTTCGGCGAATCCATTTTGGACGTCCGCTCACTGCTTGCCGGAGAGAAAATACCGCTGCGCAAGATCCGCGCGGAATGGAGGACGGATCTGGACAGCATCGGAGAACTTCTGGCAGGAGAAAACCGGTCGACGGCTTGTCAGGAGCACGGCATGACATACGGGGATTACGTCTGTATGCTGATGCTGAAGGTTCCGCGCAGGCAGAAACAGTTCCGGATGATGGATCTGACCGAATTTTCGATGCGCGCGGCGGATGGCGGCTTTCGGATGCACAACTGCATCTACGGACTTTCTGTTTCCGTGACGGTCACAGCCGCGCCGCTGTTCTCCGGGATCGGCGGTACCGGCGGATATCAGTTCACGGTGAGAGGATCCCGGATGTATTGAGAGGAATCTGCGCAAATCATGAAGGGACAGGAGGCATGTTATTTTCAGGCAGAGAGCACGACAGCGGTAAACCGGGCAGAGGCCGGACAGCGACGGCCCCGGGCACAGTGCCGGCGGCGCTGGAACAGGGCAGGCCGGGCGCAGCGGCCACCCTGTATTTTCAAAGAGAGGATGGCGCCGGAAGAGAGAATGGCGCCGGTGCCAGGAAGCAGGTCAGCGCTGCAAAACCGCGGGAACAGAACAGCGGAACAGGACCGCGAAAAGAGAAGAACTGCACCGGAACACAGCGGGAGCTTTACGCTGGAAGCGGCGATGGTTCTCCCTCTGTTTTTTACCGCAGTGATTCTCTTTACCGCGTTTTTCCAAATCGCCCTCTTCCAGCTGCGGTTTCAGCAGTCTCTGGATCATGCGGTCGGCAATGCGGCAGCGGCATACTATGCGGTGTCAGAACTGCAGGAGGGAAAAGCCGACAAAGAGACGGCAGGCTCCGTGCCGGGAGCCGCACAGCAGATTCTGACCGGAGGAATCACGGATGTATACCTTCGCGCAGCGATCGTCTCAGATCTCGGGGAGGAAGCCTTCGCGGCAGGACAGGTAGCGGGCGGTTCTGCCGGTATGACCTTTCTTTCCTCGCGATTTCCCGACGCAGACGGGGTCCTGGATGCGGTTGTGACCTATCGGGTCAGACTCCCTTTACTGCCGGGGACTTCCCTCCTCTGTTCACAGCGCTGCCGAAAACAGGCGTGGATCGGAAACGGGGGCGGAAATCCGGCGGAATCGAACGCGCAGGAGGAGGACGGCACCGTCGTCTATATGACAGAACACGGGGAGGTCTATCACATTTTCCGGGATTGTACCTATCTGGCGCCGAACGTGATTGCCGTGGCTTCAGGACAGATTGACAGGATGCGGAATGCTTCCGGAGCGAAGTATCATGCCTGCCCTGCCTGCGGAGCCATGGCTGGAACGGTGGTCTACTGCACGGAGTACGGAACCGCGTATCACGGGACCGCAGAATGTTCTTTTTTAAGCCACAATATCCGTGAAATTCCGCTCTCACAGATCGGAGCGGTGCGCTGCTGCAGCAAATGTGCGCGGCGGCAGGGCACAGGACAATAGCACGGTGCCGTATCCGTCCGTGCAGCAGTTTCTCTCCAGTACGGCTTGCATGGAACAGCGGCCCGGCGCATGCAGCCGCCGGGGGATGTTCTGATGTCCGCAGGGCCGGCTTCCTGCGGATCACTGATTCCGGACGGGGCAGATATTCAGTCGAAGGGAAACCAGATGGAAAACACAACCGGCATGCACGGCCGGAAAACGAAGCGGATACGATCGAAAGGAAGGGAGGGAGCGGTGCGATGGGCAAATCAGAACTTTTTCTTTCGATCCCGCAAATCCTGAATACAGCATTGCTGATTGTACTTCTGACGGTGGAAGGAATCTGGGACTGGAAAACCAGAAGGATCCGGATGGATGCAGTCCTTCTGTGTGCGGCAGCGGGGATTTGTCTCCGGATCGCTGATCGGATGACAGTCTGTTCCTATCGGTATGACGGGCCGTCTCTTCTGGCATCATTTCTGCCGGGTGCGGTTCTTCTGCTGCTGGCGGTACTCGGCAGAGGGATCGGCAGCGGGGATGCCGCTCTGTTTCTGACGGCGGGACTGCTCTGGGGACAGGAGACTGCAGAGCTCGCCTTTTTCACCTTTCTTCTGGCGGCGGCAGTCGGGCTGATTCTTCACTTCTTCAGGCACCTTGGATGGAAGGATTCCGTGCCCATGGCACCTTTTATGCTGATCTCCGGTGTGGGGATTGTCATCGCACAGCTGCTGCAGGCGGCCGTGCCGGAATGAGGGTATGCGGATGAGACAGAAAAGACAGAAAAGACAGAAAAGCAGGAGAGAGAAAAGAAACCGTGAGGTCCGCGGAAGTCTGACCGTGGAACTGACGCTGATTATGCCGATCCTGCTGGCAGTCATACTTTTGGCACTCTATGCCGGCCTGTATTTTCACGACTGTACCGTCACTGCCGCGGCGGCCGCTGAGACCGCCCGAAGGTGCCGCCTTGAAGTGCTGGAGAATGTGAACATGGATACCGGGCAGGCGGACTGGGAACTGCTGGAGCAGAAGGGGATTCTCTGGCGCCTGCCCGGACAGGCGGACAGTATTTTCACCCGGGCGGCAGGAGATGCGGCGGCGTATGCCAGGCGGTCCGCTGCCGGCAGAATGACGGTCTGCAGCAGCCCTTCCTTTTCCGCTTCCGCGACCGCAAAATCCGCCACCGTTTCCTGGAGCATCTCGGCCGGAACGGCCGGATTTTTCCCCTGGCAGATGTTTCAGGTGATTCCCGGCCGGAGCGGAAGCGTCACGCTGTCCGGGGAAGAGGCGGAGGAGCTGGTGCGTCTGGTTCATGCGATGGAAAAAGATCAGAACAATCCGGAGAATCAGAGAGGATCGTCTGAGTGAGCAGGGACTGTGATCCCGGACGGCAGCGGCCGGGATCACAGTCCGATGACAGAAGGGAAGGTGTGGAATGCTTACGCGAACAGTTAGTGAGTTAGACAGCCATTATCTGGTTCTGACAATCAGCCCCGGTGAAAAGGATTACCAGATCCCGATGCTTCTGTCTAATCCGGTTCACGGGATCCTTCCGGTCCATCTGCAGGAACCGGACGGAATGTGCGAGCTCTGGTACGAGATCACATCGCTTCGTCCGGTTTCAGAGGTCTTCCGGGCAAAGAAAATCACCCCGGAAGAGATGCTTCGCA
The DNA here is from genome assembly GCA_900315495.1 of uncultured Lachnospiraceae bacterium. Taxonomy (GTDB): domain Bacteria; phylum Bacillota; class Clostridia; order Lachnospirales; family Lachnospiraceae; genus Anthropogastromicrobium. The sequence continues at coordinate 15,228 of OMZJ01000120.1, read as the reverse complement.
TTTTCTTAAGTGTCAGTGATACCGTCTCTGAACTGGAGCGCTTTCTTCTTCGAAGCTCTGGCATCCAGTTGAATCCGGAATTGATCTACCAGAATGATGCAGAGGAGATATTTTTCTGTTATTCTCCGGCACAGGGGATTTCTTCCCAGGAAAATCTGGGGCTTCTGGCCCGGTTTATCGTGGATCACATCGATTATGCGGACAGAGAGACGACACGTCTTGCCTATGACCTCTTTCAGGAGAGTATGAAAGAGACCGTTTCGCTGCAGGATTTTCTGCGGATTGCCATGCAGAGCCTGCAGAGAGAAAACCAGATACAGGGGAAAAACCGGATACCGGGAAAAAGGCTGATACGGGGAGAAGACGCGGGAGAGGAAGAGAATAAGAGAGAGGAGAAGCAGCTTTCGGAAGACGATCTATTTCCGGAAGAGGATGGATGTGCGGACGGGCGTACCGCGGGAGCCTTCCATGAGGGAGATTCGCTGTCGGAAGAGGAGATGGAGGATTTTGAATATCACGGATCCAGGGAGATGGGCGGTGCGCAGGACGTTTTGATGAATCGGGCTGGTGCAGTGGAACCTGGGCCGGAAGATCTGGACCTGGATATCTATGAAAAGAGAATGCAGGAGCGCAGATCTTCCGGAAACTCCGGGATGAACGGCAAATTCCGGGGAAAAGAAAAGAGAGCAAGGGCGCAGACAAATCGGAAGGATCGAAAAGATCGGAAAAGTCAGAAAGATCAGAAAAGCCAGAAAGATCAGAGAGACCGGAATGATCGGGATAACGGAAAAAACAGCAGTCATTTGAAAGACCGGAGTCACCCGGAAGCACAGAATCTTCAGGAAGCGGAGAAGCATGCAGGGGAAAACAGGTCTTCGGAAGAAAAGAACAAACGAGTCCGCATGCTGCTTCTGGCATGCGGCGGCGCAGGCATCCAGCTGCTGATTTTTGCAGCGCTCTGGGCAATGATCTGGTTTCTGCATCTGGATGCCATCTCTCTGATCGCAGCGGCTGCCGCGATGGAGTTCTTGTACACCGGTGCAGTGGCCCGGCTTGCCGGCGCTGAATAGAAATCAGCTGTGCCCCTGCAGGCCATCTGCCGGACTGCACAGATGTCAGACAGGTGTATGCAAGACAGCCATCTGCCCGGCGGTCATCTGCCAGACGGTTGTATGCCGGACAGGCATAACAGACGGGCAACTGTCGGACCGCCATTTGTCAGATGCCCGTATGCCGGACAGGGGGTGCCAAATTCATCGCGGAAGATCTGGCGCCGGAGGAAGAAGAATGCTATATTGGTCTCATAACATAGAAGAGTGCCGGGACCGATAATCGCGACGGCAGCCGGCAGTCTCTTTTTCCTGCCGGAGCAGGGAGAAGGGATGATCCAAACGGATACGAACACGATAAATATAGAACAGATGCTGAAGGAGGACGAAAAGTCCTTTCTGACAGCTCTTCAGCGGACGGAAACGACGGAACAGGCGGTGTCTGAGACGGAGGAAGAGATTGACCGGCTGTGCCGCCGGTGCGCAGCGGCGGATGCAGGTTCCGACAGGGAGAAAGAATCTGCCCTGACGATGCTTCGCGTACTGCGGAGTGCACTGCCCCTGATGGACTCGGCGGGAGAGGCCCGGGTATGGGAACGAGGCACCTCGTCAGACCGGGAGCTCCTGCAGGAAAAAAGCCGGGCAAAGAGTGCCCGCTTCCTGTCCTTCGGCGTCACCGGCCTGGCGGCTTCTGTTGTTCTCTCGGTACTCCTGCACCCGCTTGGAATCCTATTTTCATCAATGATTCCTGCTGCTTTTTCCATCGCAGGAGGCTGCTTCCTCTTTGCCGCGGGAAGGACACATAAGGCTTCCCGCAGGGAGGAACTTCCGGAGGAGGCACAGCGGATCGAGATTCGTCCGGATGTGGGCAAGATTCGCCGGTATCTCCAGGGAGCAGCCATTCAGATGGACCGCACGCTGGAGGAAGTCCGGTCGGAGGATCGTCTGGACGCGGAGAGCGGCAGCAGCGAGATGGTGCAGGGATGGTCTGAAGAGCAGATCACGCTTTTCGGGGATCTGCTGGAGGCTTCTTACAGCGGGGACGGCGCATTTGCGCTGGCGAAGCTCTCCGAACTCCGCTATTATCTGCACCGCTGCCATATTGAGCTTGCCGATTATACACCGGAGCATGCGGACTGGTTTGATGTAATGCCTTCGGATGTGCGGGAGACCATCCGCCCGGCGATGCTTTCCGGCGGGACCCTTCTTCGAAAAGGGCTGGCTTCGGAAGGAGGTGTGCGATGAACCGTTTCTTTGGCTTCGATCTGGGGGATGCGGAGAGCGCAGTGGCCTGCCTGGATACCGACCGGCGGCGTGAGCCGCAGATTCTGACCGTTGCGGGGGCAAAAAGCTTTATCACTGCTTATGCGAAGCTGCTTTCCGGGCGGCTTCTGATCGGGGAGCAGGCGTGTCTTGCGGCGGACGCGTCGGTGCGGAAGCTCCGGTTCAAGAGCCGGTTTCTGACGGATCCGTCCAGCCGGGATGACATCCGGGCTTTTGCGGCAGGGGTACTGGGAGAACTCAACGGGGACGGCACGCTGATCCGAAATGAAGACATCCGCTTTACCGTCGGCTGTCCGGCCGGATGGGATCGGAATGCGAGAGAGCGGTACCGGGAGATTTTTGAAAAAATCGGCTATCCGCCGATCAAAATCGTATCCGAGTCCCGGGCGGCCATGATCAGCGCGTGCCAGTCCAGATACCTTCAGGTCGGCTATGACATTCTGTCCAGACCGGTACTGGTTGCAGACATCGGTTCCTCCACAACGGACTTTGCCTACATCAGCCATGGCAGAGAGGTGGAAATGCAGACCGCAGGGGAGGTCGCGCTCGGCGGCGGCCTCATGGATGAAAAACTCCTCGACATGGCAGTCCGGTCGTCGAAAGAAGAAAAAATCATCCGGGAAGTGTTTGCCGGAAATGAGCCGTGGAAAAACTACTGCGAATTTGCGGCGAGACGCCTGAAAGAACGATATTTCTCGGATGAGGCATACTGGAAAGACCATGAGTGTGCGGAATCGGTGATGATTCACTGTCATGGAAATCATCTTATTACGATAAAAATAGATCAGAAAACGGCTCACAGCCTGACGGAGGAACCGATGGAACGCCTGTCCGGCCGTTCTTTCCACGAGGTCTTTGCGGACAGCCTTCGTGCCGTACATGCAAAGATCACGGGGGAGGAACCGGAGCTGATTTTCCTGACGGGCGGTGTCTCCCGGATGGAGGAGGTGCGGACCTGGTGTGAGACGGAATTCCCCGGCGCAGTGGTCATTGTGGGCTCCTCTCCGGAATTTTCCGTAGCCAGGGGGCTGGCCTGGAGCGGAAAAATCGATCAGGAACTGGCAGAGTTCCGGAAAGAGACCGACGCGCTGAAAGACTCGGATGCGGTCGAAAAAATCGTGCGGAATCACATTTCAGAGCTCTACCGCAGCATGGTGAACACCCTGGTGGAGCCGATTCTGAAGAATGCGGCAGTTCCGGTGTTTGACCGCTGGAGAAACGGAGAAATTTCAAGACTTTCCGACACGGAAGAAGAGATGCGGCGGGAGACGGAAAACTATCTGCACACCGATGAGGCGCGGGACCTGATGGCAAAGACCATCACCGGGTGGCTGCGCCCTGTCGCGGAGGAACTCGAGGAATATACGGTGCCGATCTGCGCCAGACACAATGTGCCGTATCACGCGCTCAGCCTGAAATCCTATCTCGCGTCGACAGACATTGACGTGCACATCAGCGCCAGGAACATTTTCGGCGTGGATCGGGTGACGGTCCTGATTGATTCCATCATCACGGTCATCGTCAGCATCCTCTGCGGCGGCGGGGGAATTGCGCTGATTTCCGGCGGGCCGGCGGGGATTGTGGCCGGTGCGGCGGCTTCGGTCCTGGTGCTCACGATTGGAAGAAAACCGATGGAATCGGCTCTTCTGAATGCGAAAATCCCCAGGGCGCTGCGGAAACTGGTTCCGAAGAGTACATTGGAAAACCGGCTCCGGGAGGAGGCGGGTGAAGTGAAGAACCGCTTCTACGAGAGCCTGGAGAACGAAAAAAACGAGGAAATCTCTTCCCGGCTTGAAGAGGAGATTTCTTCACAGATTGAAGAATGGATTACAAGAATGGCAGAAGTGGTGGAAATTCCGCTCGGTTGAACGGATGATAAGAGGAAACGCCCCTCAGTCGGATCCCCGCCCGGAGGCGGCAGAAGCTGCTGCCTTCAGGACGGCCGCCTGTGACGGTACTGTCCTGGAAACGGCGGCATCGGAGACAGAAGCCGCTGGTGATGTTTCTTCGGAAGAGACTGCCTCGGATACCGCAGCCTTCGGATCAGATTCAAGGACCCGCTGGGAAGAGTTCTCGCTTCGGACTTGCACGGATGCATCCTCATTCCGGACAGGCAGTGAGGTGTCTGCGGTTCTTTTCGACTGGGAGGCTTCCGGGCCCGGGTTCGATTCCGATTCTTCGAGTCGTCCTGCCGTCTGATAGGGATCCTCCGGCTTGCGCTTCCGGAAGATGTTGCTGGTCATCAGGTCCTGAATCAGCGCACAAACTTCGTTCATCGTTTTCTCGGAGATATCTTCCTGGTCGTCTGCGTGAATGAATCCCCACAGCCCCAGGATCAGAAAGGTATTCAGATTTCGAAGCGTGTAATCCGTGGTCATTTGATCGGCAAATTCCGTTTCCAGCTTTTCGAGATTTTCGGTCAGAAACTTAAAATAGAAGAAGAGCAGATCCGTATTGCGGAGCAGATAAGACGTGGATTTGATGCCTGGAATATTGATGCCGGTCAGGATGGTCACCAGGTTGTTGATGCCGATTGCCGGATCCCGCTGCGGATTATTCTGTTCCTGCAGGGCAGCGAATTTTTCCTCCGCCTTTGATTCCTGATCCATGAAGATCTCGTGGAGCAGGTTGTATTTGTCTGTATAATAGGTATAAAACGTGATGCGGCTGGTATAGGCGCGGTCGCAGATTTCCGTCACGGTGATTTTCTCGAAGGATTTTTCATTCATCAGCTCGATCAGCGCTTCTTTCAGACTGCGTTTTGTTTTAATAATTCTGCGATCCATGGTGCAGCTCCTCTCCCGAAGTCTTATCCTGCCCTGTCGGAGCTCCTCCTGTAGGAATATATAAACAAAATCCGACACTCAGAAGATATCTGACAGGTATGCAAATAAAATACCACAGGCTGAAAAAAAGTCAATATCTGAACGCACACTGCAGATTTCGATATCCGGGAGGCGGCCGCTCTCAGAATGCCGGACTGGATGATTCGGGCTGCAGACTTTGCAATCCGGGCTGCAGACCATCAACCGTTTCGGTCGAAATCCTGTTGACAACATGTCGGCGGTGTGTTACTCTGTGAAACGAATTCCGGGGAGATCCGGAGATGGCTTTCGCCGACGCAGCTGCCGGAGAATCCGGAAGCCGGATGGAAGAGAAAAGAGAGGTTTCAGATGAAGCAGATTTCCAAGAATATGACAGTGATCGATGCGCTTCAGGTAGATCCGAGAGTGGCAGATGAGCTGATGAACGTTGGTATGGAGTGTATTTTCTGCATGGCGGCTTACGGGGAGACCCTGCAGGAAGCGGGATATGTGCACGGGATTGATGATGCCCAGATGGATAAAATCGTGGCAGATGTCAATCAGATGCTTGCGGAGGAGCCGGAGGCGGAAAAGCCTGCCGCAGCAGATGCAGCGGATACCGCAGCCGCACAGCCGGAGCCTGCAAAGGCATAAGGGAGCACGAGCTGGAGGCGCGGTGCCATGCCGGATGAGTCCATGAACAGACCATAGGATACGGCCGGATCCCGGCCGGCCCCATGGAGACTGTGACCGACGGCGATCCTTCTGACCAGAACGATACAGAGTCAGAATCATGCAGAGTTAGAACAATACAGAGCTGTTGCCTGTGACGAACCGGAGGGTTCGCCGCGGATGACAGCTTTTTTGATTGCAGCCCTCTGGAAGGCGCCTTTTCTACTGCAGTCTTCAGACCGCATCCTCTTTGCTGCAATCCTTCGGACCGTACCGTTTCACCACAGTCTTCCGGGTCATGCCTGCCCCCTCTGCCGCGGCCGTTCGACGGCGCCGCTGCAGCGTCGGATGACGGTTCCTGCCTGGGCTCCCCAGGACAGTACCTGACGACCGTATCGCCGAAAGACCTGTATCGCGTGCAGCATAAGAGGAAAAACAAATTGCACAAAAACCGGTGATGCAAATTGTATGAAAACCACAAATCCATCAGATTTCGCAATTCACCTCTTGACTTTGCTCGTCAAAGTGTTATGCTTTACCCAGATTCCGGAAACGTTACCGACAACGGTGCCGGCAAGGCTACCAGAAACCGCAGCAGCGCCAGCAGGGTGCAGAAAGCGCCGGGCGGCCGGGGTGGAATGATCCGGAAAAAACAGCAGAAAAAAGAGGAGAAAAGCGATGAGAAATCTGAAGAAGGTCAGTGCAATGGTTCTTTCTGCAGCAATGGCAGCAGGAATGATCGCCGTTCCGGCAGCGGCAGATGACAGCTCTGCCAGCGGACAGGTTTACTATCTCAATTTCAAGCCGGAGCAGGCCCAGCAGTGGGAGGATCTGGCAAAGGTTTATACCGATCAGACCGGCGTGCCGGTGACGGTTGTCACGGCAGCTTCCGGCACCTATGAGTCCACCCTCCGCTCGGAGATGGCAAAGACCGAGGCTCCCACACTGTTCCAGGTCAACGGACCGGTCGGGCTGGCTACGTGGAAGGATTACTGCTACGATTTGTCCGGCAGTGATATCTACAGCCACCTGAAGAGCGATGACTTTGCACTGAAGGACGGCGATGCGGTCGACGGAATCGCCTACGTCATCGAGACCTACGGACTGATCTACAACAAGAAGCTTCTGAACGATTACATCAATACCGACGGCGCGGTGATCTCCGATGTCTCCGAGATCAACAACTTTGACACACTGAAGGCGGTTGCGGATGATATTCAGGCAAAGAAGGACGAGCTGGGCATCGAGGGTGCATTCACCTCTGCCGGCATGGATTCCTCCTCTGACTGGAGATTCAAGACCCACCTGGCAAACCTGCCGATCTACTATGAGTACAAGGCAGACGGCATTACCTCCACTCCGGCCATCAAGGGAACGTATCTCGACAACTACAAGCAGATCTGGGATCTGTACCTGACCGATTCCACCGTTGAGCCGACGATGATCGGCAGCATGACGGGTGAGGATGCTTCCTCCGAGTTCGCGCTGGGCGAGGCAGTCTTCTATCAGAACGGTACCTGGGCTTACAATGACATCAAGGGCAATGAGGTTGCGGATGAAGACCTCGGCATGCTTCCGATTTACATCGGTGTGGAAGGCGAGGAAGATCAGGGCCTGTGCACCGGATCCGAGAACTACTGGTGCGTGAACAAGAATGCTTCCGAGGAAGACATTCAGGCAACGCTGGATTTCCTGAGCTGGGTTATCGAGAGCGATGAGGGCCGTACCTCCCTTTCTCAGGACATGGGATTTGTGACTCCGTTCGATACCTTTGATGAGGATGCCTACAAGGCAAGCAACCCGCTGGTTGACGCCGCAAACGAGTACATCGCTGCCGGCAAGACCTCTGTGGCATGGTGCTTCACCACGATGCCGTCCGAGCACTGGAAGGATATGGTTGGTTCCGCGCTTCTGGAGTATGCGCAGGGCACCGGCACCTGGGATGATGTCAAGACCGCATTTGTCGACGGATGGGCAACCGAGTACGCTGCGGCAAACGGCGATGCAGAGGCAGAGTCCGAGACGGAGACTGCGGCAGAATAACCGGGTGACCGGGATCTGAAACAGAAATCCGTAAAATAAAACAAGAACCATCTGCAAGGGGCGGGCAAAGCGTTTGCCCGCCCTTTTTGTGAAGCAGGATACGGCGGATCCGGTTTATGGCGCAGGGTGAGCGCGCGGATCCGTCTCAGGGAATCTGGTGGAGACAGGTATGAATAAGAAAAGTATGAGAAAGTACAGCCCGATCTTTCTTCTTCCGATGCTGATCGCCTTTACGATCGGGTTTATTGTACCGTTTATTCTGGGTGTTTATCTTTCCTTCTGTGAGTTCACAACCGTGACGGATGCAAAGTTCGTGGGGCTGAAGAATTACATCCGGTTCTGGAACGATCCGACGGATGTGTTCGTGCATTCCCTGTGGTATACCGCGCTGTTTGCGGTCGTGTCCACAGTGCTGATCAACGTGCTGGGCTATGCCGTGGCGCTGGCCCTGACCAAGAAATTCAAGGGGACGAATGTATTCCGTACCGTCTTCTTTATGCCGAACCTGATCGGCGGACTGATCCTCGGCTATATCTGGCAGCTTCTGCTCAACGGTGTGCTGGCCAACTTCTCCAGAACCCTGAAGTTCAGCGAGGTCTACGGCTTCTGGGGACTGGTGATTGTCCTTCTGTGGCAGCAGATCGGATATATGATGATCATTTACATCGCCGGTATCCAGAACATTCCGGGGGACCTGATTGAGGCGGCAAAGATCGACGGTGCCAACAACCGCCAGCTGCTCCGCTATGTGACGATTCCCATGACGATGCCATCGATCACGATCTGCACATTCCTGACCGTCACCAACGCGTTCAAGCTGTTCGACCAGAACCTTGCCCTGACCGACGGCGATCCTTCGCAGCGGTCCGAAATGCTCGCGCTGAACATCTTCAATACGTTCTACGGCCGGACCGGCTGGGAAGGCGTCGGACAGGCAAAGGCTGTGATCTTCTTCCTGCTGGTTGCCGTCATCGCGCTGATTCAGAACAGACTGACAAGATCGAAGGAGGTTGAGCAGTAATGAATGCCAGAAGAGCAAAACACGGTTGGATCTGGACCCTCGTTTTTTCTGTCGTCTCTGTCCTGTGGCTGTACCCGATCTTCATGGTCGTCATCAATTCCTTCAAGAAAAAGGCGTACATCAGCCGCTATCCGTTTGCACTGCCGAACGCAAAGACATTTGTCGAGCTGGAAAACTATGTCAACGGCATTCAGAAGACCGGATTTTTCCATGCGTTCTGGACATCGCTGTTTATTACCGTCTTCTCCGTGATCGCCATCATCCTTTTCTGCTCCATGACCGCCTGGTACATCACCCGCGTGAAGGATGCCTTCACCAAAGGCATTTACATGCTCTGCCTGTTCTCGATGATTGTGCCGTTCCAGATGGTCATGTACACGCTGTCCATGGTGGCCAACCGGCTGCATCTGACCAACCCGGTCGGAATCATCCTCGTCTATCTGGGATTCGGCGCCGGTCTGGCGGTCTTCATGTTCACGGGCTTTGTCAAGTCCATTCCGATGGAGCTGGAGGAAGCCGCCCAGCTGGACGGCTGCAATCCGCTGCAGACTTTCTTCCGCGTGGTGCTTCCGATCATGAAGCCCACCTGCATCACGGTTGCCATTCTGCAGGCCATGTGGATCTGGAATGACTATCTGCTTCCGTCGCTAGTCCTCAATCAGAAGAAATACCGCACCATTCCCATGGCGGTTCAGTATCTGAAGGGCGGATACGGCTCGGTCGACATGGGCGCCATGATGGGTGTCCTGGTGCTTTCCATCATCCCGATCATTGTCTTCTACATGTTGATGCAGAAGTACATTATCGAGGGCGTGATTGCAGGCGCAGTCAAGGGCTGAAAAAGCGGATGGAAAGAAGGACAGATTGTGAGAAAAAGCGGTATTCTGATGCCGGTCTTCAGCCTCCCGTCTCGTTACGGCATCGGATGTTTCTCCCGGGAGGCGTATGAATTTGCCGATTTCCTGAAAAAATCGGGCCAGACGATCTGGCAGATTCTGCCGTTAGGCCCGACGGGATACGGGGATTCCCCCTACCAGTCGTTTTCTTCCTTCGCGGGAAATCCCTATTTCATCGATCCGGACACCCTCTGCGCGGAGGGACTGCTGCAGAAATCGGAAACTGCGGCTCTGGATGAGAATGTGGATCCGGTGCACGTGGATTACGGCAGGCTGTACCGAGAGCGCTTTGCCGTCCTCCGGAAGGCGTATGGGAGATGGAACGGCGCGGAAGAGCCCGGATACGAGGAATTCCTGAAAAAACAGGCGGACTGGCTGGAAGACTACTGTCTGTATATGGCCGTGAAGGACGCGTTCGGCGGCAGGCCATGGACGGAGTGGGACAGAGACATCCGCCTGCGACGGCCGGAGGCGCTGCAGCGGTATCACGAAAAACTGGCGGAGGACATCGGCTTTTACCGGTTTCTGCAGTGGGAATTTTCCAGACAGTGGACCCGGCTGAAGACCTATGTCAATCAGCACGGCATCCAGATCGTGGGAGATATTCCGATCTATGTGTCCGCGGACAGCTCCGACGCCTGGGCGGCACCGGACATGTTTCAGTTTGACGAAGATTCACTGCCGGTCCGTGTGGCCGGATGCCCGCCGGATGCCTTTTCCGCGGACGGACAGCTGTGGGGCAATCCACTCTACCGATGGGACGTCCAGGAGAAGACCGGCTACGCCTGGTGGATCCGCCGCATGGAGCGCTCCTTTGAGCTGTATGATGTTGTCCGGGTGGATCACTTCCGGGGATTTGACGCATACTATTCGATCCCATACGGGGCGAAGAACGCGGTGAACGGTCGGTGGGAGCCGGGCCCGGGCATGAAGCTGTTCCGGGCGCTGAAAGAACACTTCGGGCCGTCCGCGCGCCTGATTGCGGAGGACCTTGGGTACCTGACGGACAGTGTCCGGAAACTGGTGGAGGATTCCGGGTATCCCGGCATGAAGGTCCTGGAATTTGCCTTTGACTCGCGGGAAGAGAGCAACTACATGCCCTACTATTATCCGAAGAACTGCGTCGTCTACACGGGCACCCACGACAATCAGACGCTGTACGCCTGGGTGGATGAGCTGGACGCGGAGGATCGGAAGCTTCTGTACGACTATCTCGGACTTGACGGGAGCAGCCGAAAAGACATAGTATGGGCAGTAATTCGCGCTGCGATGGAAAGCGTCGCCGATACCGCGGTCATTCCTATGTGGGATTATCTCTGCCTGGGAGCGGATGCGAGAGTCAACCGGCCGTCCACGACGGGGAACAACTGGCGGTGGAGAATGCGGCGCGATGCGGCATCTGCGGATCTGGCAGCGCGCATCCGCCGTCTGACGCAGGTCAGCGGCCGGCTGCCGGAAAAGGCGGTGCAAAAGTCCTGACGGCCGGGGGGGGGAGTAGATCCGTCTGATCGACCGCGGGTGCGGCAGTTCGGGTCGGAGTCCTGACAGCCGGGGAAGGAGAAAACATGGGAGAGCAGATCACAATCCGTGATATTGCGAAGAAGTGCGGCGTCGGCGTCAGCACGGTTTCACGCGCAATCAACAATCATCCGGATATCAACGAGGAGACGCGCCAGCTGATTCTCGATACCATCGAAAAGTACGGGTATGTCCCGAACAACAGTGCCAGAAATCTGAAGCGGACAGAATCCCAGACGATCGCGGTGCTGGTCAAGGGAATCAACAACCCCTTTTTTGCCGATATGATCCGGATCATTGAAAAGAAGATTGTGAGAGCAGGCTACTCCTTTATCCTTCAGCAGGTGGAAGAGCGCGAGGACGAGATCGAGACAGCCGTGATGCTGGAGAAGGAAAAGCGGCTGAAGGGTGTGATCTTCCTCGGCGGCATCTACACGCACCCGGAACAGGATTTCAACAAGCTGACGGTGCCGTTTGTCGTGAGCACGGTGGATGTGACGATCCCGGAGAGCATGAAGAACGGGGCCGCCGTGTCCATCGACGACATGACCGAGTCGAAGAAGATGACGGATTATCTCCTGAGCCGGGGGTACCGCCGCATTGCGCTGCTGACGGCGCCGGTGGACGATGAGAGCATCGGAAAATGCCGTCTGGCCGGATATCTCTCCGCCCTGCGGGGGGCCGGCATTGATCCGGAGGCCGGGCTGATCCGCCATATGCCGGCGGATGCGCAGACCTATTCGGTGGAAGTCGGCTATCGGATGACAAGGGAACTGATTTCGTCCGGCGTGTTCTTTGACTGTGTGTACGCGATCTCCGATACCATGGCGGTCGGAGCCTGCCGGGCGCTGTACGAGGCCGGAATCAAGGTGCCGGCGGACTGCGGTGTTGCGGGATTCGACGGCATCGACATCGGAAAGTACTACTGCCCTTCGATCACGACGGTGGCGCAGCCCCGGAGCGAGATGTCCGAGTGCACGGTGGATCTTCTCCTGGATCAGCTGCAGGGAGAGGATGCCCGCGGGCGGAACCGGAAGACGATCTTCCCGGCACGCCAGATCCCGCGAGAGAGTACGCTCTGAAATGATACCGGATCCGCGGATTTCGGAGCACGTGAGAGGCAGATCCCGTGGGAGCGTTCCGGCTGGTATCCTCCTGCGGTGAACCCCGCGGGCCTTTCCCATTGCGGCTTTGGAAGCCGGCGGAACCCGATGCCCTGTATTCTGACACAGGAAGAAAGGCCGGGCGAACCGGCGCATTTCCGGGGAGACTGTAATTTCGGCATTGAAGATGCGCGGAAAAACGATAAATTCCCTCCTTGACGACGCCTGGGATCTGCGATACATTACAGCCAGTTTCGAAAACCGATGAGGCGGAGATAACGGCGGGAGATGAACCCACAGAGAGCCTGCGATGCTGAGATGCAGACGGAAAACAGCCTGTCAAATGGACCGCTGAGGGTGCAGCGAAAAGCGAAAGCTTAGTATCCTGCAACGCAAGGCCTGCGTGAAAGGCCGGAGATATGCTGGTATCTCATGAGAGCTGACCTGCAGGGCAGGCTGAAATCAGGGTGGCACCGCGGAAAGAATATTTTTCGTCCCTGACAGAATCCGAAGTTGGATTCTGTCAGGGATTTTTTTATATCGCGATTCCGCGTCGATCTGACGGCGGAGGGCGGAAGGAAAATCAGGGAAATCCCGCGGCAGAATCCGGAGAGCACTGAAGGGAGGCCAAACCCCGCAGCAAGGGCAGAAAACCATGATACAGCCATCACTGGAAGAAGTAAAAAGAGCGGCGCAGAGCGGCACGTACAAGGCATTTCCCGTCTATACGGAAATCCTCGCCGACATCCGGACGCCGGTGGAGACGGTCCGGATCCTCAAGAACATTTCGTCCCATGTCTTTATGCTGGAATCCGTCGCCGGCCATGAGAAATTCGGGCGCTATACCTTTCTGGGATATCAGCCGAAGACCATTCTGTCATGCCAGAACGGGAAGATCCGCCTCGGGGACGTGACCCTGCAGACGGAGCACCCGGGGCAGTACATCCGACAGCTTCTGGCGGCACACAAAAGCCCGAAGGTGGAGGGGCTTCCCCCCTTTACCGGCGGACTGGTCGGATATTTCTCCTATGATTACCTGAAATATGCCGAGCCTTCCCTGCATCTGGACGCGGAGGACACCGAGAATTTCCAGGACGTGGACCTGATGCTGTTTGACAAGGTCATCGCCTACGACAGCCTGCTGCAGAAAATCTTTCTGATCTGCAATATCTCGCTGGACAATCCGGAGGAGGAGTACAACCGGGCGCAGATCGAACTGCGGGAGATGGCGCAGCTGATCCGGCACGGACAGCCGAAGGCAGAACCTGCCGGCACCCTGAAGAGTGACTTCCGGGAGCTCTTCAGCAGAGAGCAGTACTGCAGCATGGTGGAAAAGGCAAAGCACTACATCCAGGAAGGGGATATCTTCCAGATTGTGCTGTCCAACCGCCTGGAGGCCGATTACGAGGGAAGCCTGTTGAATACCTACCGCATCCTGCGGACGCTGAATCCGTCGCCCTACATGTTCTATTTTTCCGGAACAGATGTGGAAGTGGCGGGCGCCTCACCGGAGACCCTCACGAAGCTGGAGGACGGCGTGCTGCACACCTTCCCCCTGGCGGGCACCAGACCGCGGGGAAAGACGGAGGCCGAGGATCTGGCGCTGGAGCGGGATCTGCTGCAGGATCCGAAGGAACTGGCCGAGCACAACATGCTGGTGGATCTGGGGCGGAACGATATCGGGAAGGTCTCAAAATTCGGCACCGTGAAGGTCGAGAAGTATCACGAGATTGAGAGATACTCCCATGTGATGCACATCGGCTCGACCGTCCGCGGGGAGATCCGGGACGATCTGGACGCGGTGGACGCGATCGATTCGATCCTGCCGGCCGGAACCCTCTCAGGGGCGCCGAAGATCCGGGCGTGCCAGCTGATCAATGACCTGGAAAACAACAAGCGCGGCATCTACGGCGGCGCCATCGGCTATCTGGATTTCACCGGCAACATGGACACCTGCATCGCCATCCGCATTGCCTACAAAAAGAATGGAAAGGTGTTTGTGCGGAGCGGTGCCGGCATTGTGGCGGATTCTATACCGGAGAATGAGTACAGGGAATGCCGGAACAAGGCGGCAGCTGTCGTGCAGGCACTCCGGCAGGCACAGGAGGAGCAGGATCTATGATTCTTCTGATTGATAATTATGACAGTTTTTCCTACAACCTGTATCAATGGATCGGTGCGCTGAATCCGGACATCCGTGTGATCCGGAATGACGCCATGACGACGGATCAGATCCGGGCGCTGCACCCGGAGGCCGTCATTCTCTCCCCGGGGCCGGGACGGCCGGAGGACGCCGGCGTGTGCGTTGCGGCCGTCCGGGATCTGGGCGGGCAGATTCCGATCCTCGGCGTCTGCCTGGGCCATCAGTCCATCTGTGTGGCTTACGGCGCCACAGTATCCTATGCGAAGCGGTTGATGCACGGCAAGCAGTCTCCCCTGTCCTTTACGGGAGACAGCCCGATCTTTGCGGGGTGCACGGAAGGAACGCCCGGCGCCCGGTATCACTCGCTGGCGGTGCTGGAAAGCACCCTGCCGGACTGCCTGAAGGTGACGGCGCGGGCGGACGACGGGGAGGTCATGGCGGTGCAGCACACGGTGAATCCGGTGTTCGGCCTGCAGTTCCACCCGGAGTCTATCATGACGCCGGAGGGAAAGCGGATGCTGGCCAATTTCCTTTCCTTTGCGGAACAGTATGCCGGAAATACCGGTGAAAAGCCGGCGCAGTGACACAGGTCGATGCGGGGCAGTGATACAGGCAGAATCCCGCATCGGTCAGGATGACAGTGAAAAGAAAAAACGCAGGAAACGGTGCGGAATCATGAATTCGGAACAGGCCGG
>OMZJ01000065.1 GCA_900315495.1 uncultured Lachnospiraceae bacterium | reverse complement strand
AGAAAATCGCGGCGATAAATTGCTGACCAGATGCCTGGCTCTTCAAGTAAAATGCTTGGGTTATCTGAAATAGATAACGGAGTATTTAACTTCTGATTTTTAACTACTTCATGAATTTCATCGCCAGCTTCGCTATGATAAAAATAGTTTGCCTTTACGATATCTGCCGATGTCTTTGTTGCAAGCTTGTAAAGTTCTTCGAAGGCGTTAGGTTCAATAAAATCATCAGACTCGACAATTCCAATATATTCGCCGGTTGCTTTCTTGAGCCCCTGGTTCATACTATCCCCATAGCCAGAGTTTTTCTTATTAATTACGGTAAAGTTGGTGTACTTTTTTGCGTAGCGCTGAAGAATATTTGATGAACCATCGGTCGAGCCATCGTTAATGCAAATAACTTCAACATCTTTAAGTGTTTGTTTTGCGAGGCTATTTAGGCATTCGTCGAGGTATTTTTCGACGTTGAAGATCGGAACTAGAATGGAAAGCTTTGGCATATTTATATTTTAGCATAGCTAAAAAATGCTATGGTTCAAAAAAGAACAGCCTCTAAGCTGTTCTTTCAGACTGTAGACAAAGCCCTGCTTTTGCAGGGTTTTGCTATTGTTGGAACCGCTTTTCTGATATAATAAATATCAGAAGGGCGGTGTTTTTTTATGATGACCAAAAACGCAGATAAAAAAAGAGAACAAATGATGATGTTTTCCATGGATGACATGGTACCTCAAAACCATATGCTGCGATTAATTGATAGGGCAATCGATTGGAATTTTATTTATGATCTGGTTGAAGAAAAATACTGTCCGGATAACGGTCGTCCCAGTATGGATCCCGTCATGCTGATAAAGATACCATTCATTCAGTATCTCTATGGGATAAAAAGCATGCGTCAGACCATGAAAGAGATCGAGGTAAACGTTGCATACCGTTGGTTTCTCGGACTAGACATGTTAGATCCAGTACCTCTTTTCTCTACATTTGGAAAGAATTATACCCGCCGTTTCAAAGATACAGACCTTTTTGAGCAGATCTTTTCAAAGATTCTGGAAGATTGTATGAAATATAAGCTTGTCAATACAGAACAGATCTTCGTGGATGCAACACATGTAAAAGCCTGTGCAAACAGTAAAAAAATGCGTAAGCGGGTTGCACACGAACAGGCTCTCTGGTATGAAGAGGAATTAAATAAAGAGATTGAAAAAGATCGTCTGGCACATGGAAAAAAGCCATTAAAGAAAAAAGATGATAACCAGCCACCTGCATCCGGTGGAACCGGAAATGATAAGGATTCTATATCTGAAGAACTTCCTGAAGATGTGAAAACACAAAAATGCAGCATCAGCGATCCGGAAAGTGGATGGTTTCGAAAGGGTGAACATAAACACGTTTTTGCATATGCTGTAGAAACTGCCTGTGATAAACATGGCTGGATCCTTGGATATACAGTACATCCTGGTAATGAGCATGACAGTCGTACTTTTAAAGCATTATACGATAAGATATCTAAACTGAATCCGCAGATGGTAGTTGCAGATGCAGGATATAAAACTCCGGCAATCGCCCATCAGCTGTTGGAAGATGGCATTCAACCACTTTTTCCGTATACCCGTCCCAAGACCAAAGAAGGCTTTTTCGGAAAACACGAATTCGCATATGATGAATACTATGATTGTTATATATGTCCGGGAGCACATATATTGACATACAGTACAACAAACAGAAGTGGATATAAAGAGTATAAAAGCTGCGGTGAACATTGTGCTGGATGCCAATATCTTTCAAAATGCACAGAAAGTAAGGATCATGTAAAACTGATCACACGTCATGTATGGGAAGAATATATGGAAGTGGCAGAAGACATTCGGCACACGATCGGAAACAGACAGATCTACCAGTTAAGAAAAGAAACCATAGAGCGGATCTTCGGTACAGCGAAAGAACAGCATGGATTTCGATATACGCAATATGTAAGAAAGGCACGGATGGAGATGAAAGCCGGGCTTACCTTTGCATGCATGAATCTGAAAAAACTGGCGAAGATTCTGGAAAAACGAGGCTGGAATACAGCCAGATTTTTGTTGATTTTGAAAAAAATAAAAAGAAAAGAAGTTTTAAAAGAAAAATGGTGCTGGGCATAACACCCAACACCAAGTTTGTCTACAGTCTGAAAGAACAGCCTCTAAGCTGTTCTTTTTAATTA
>OMZJ01000009.1 GCA_900315495.1 uncultured Lachnospiraceae bacterium | reverse complement strand
GGGACCTCCCGCGCTCCTCTTCGGTTTTGCCGTGTATCAGCGGGAAGAAGCGAAATGGATTGGACCCATCGGAAAAGAGAGACAGAATCAGGAGACCGGAGAGAATGGAGAAGAACCCGACGACAAAGGATGAAGGGAAGACAGGGACAGGAAACAGGATGGAGCGAAAGCATTACCAGTATGTGCAGAACAGGGAATGTGAGTACTTTCCCTGCCATCCGGGCGCGGATCCGGAGAATTTCAACTGCCTGTTCTGCTACTGCCCGCTGTACATGCTGGGAGCGTCCTGCGGCGGACAGTTCCGCATCACAGACAAAGGAATCAAGGACTGCACGCCCTGCCTGGTTCCGCATCTGGCAGAAAACTTCGGGAGCATTGTCCGGCGGTACGGGGATATCTGCAGGCAGATGAATCTCACAGCAGGCGGAGACGGGACCAGTCTCGGAGAAGAGAAACGGATTGAAAACGAGTGCCGGCTGTGGAAACAGCTGCGGGACTACGCCGCATCCGGAATGCTTCCCATGCATATGCCCGGCCACAAGCGGAGACTCTTCCCGGCGCCCGGGCTGCCATTCCAGTGGGATATGACTGAGGTGGAGGGGGTTGACGATCTGCATGACGCGCAGGGGATCCTCCGCGATGCGATGGCGCGCACCGCCCGCTTCTTCGGCGCCGAGCGCTCCTGGTACCTGGTAGGCGGCAGCACGGTCGGCAATCTGGCGATGATTTCTGCGGCGGTTCCCTGCGGCGCCGAGGTGATCTGCGCTCGAAACAGCCACCGTTCCGTCCTGCACGCCTGCGCGCTGCGCGGCCTGACAGTCCACTGGATTTACCCGGATACGGATCCGGTGTTCGGCGTCTGCCGGAGCGTGCGCCCGGAGCAGGTCGAACGGCTCCTGCAGAAATTTCCGCATTCCCGGGCGGTGATTCTAACCAGCCCCACCTACGAGGGCATTGTCTCCGATATCCGTTCGATTGCAGATCTCTGCCACCGGCACTGCCCGGCGGAGGGGGCGGACGGAAAGGGAATTCCGCTTCTGGTGGATGAGGCGCACGGCGCGCATTTCGGTCTCTTCCCCGCGGCGGGATTCCCGGACAGCGCGATTCACCTCGGCGCGGACATGGCGGTGCAGAGTGCGCACAAGACGCTTCCCAGCCTGACTCAGACGGCGTTTCTGCACTGGAACAGCGGGCGGATTCCAGCTGAGACTGTGGAGGAACAGCTGGATATCTATGAGACGAGTTCCCCCTCGTACCCCCTCATGGCGTCTCTGGACGGCTGCACAGGCAGACTGGAGGCCGAGGGAGAGGAGTGGTTTCTGCAGTGGAGGGACAATCTGTGCCGGTTGTATCAGGAGCTTTCCGGCTGTCGGCTGCTTCGCGCCGCCGATTTTTCCGGCAATCCGGCGGTGTATGCCGCCGACCGGTCCAAGATCCTGGTAAACGGCAGGCGGGCAGGCCTCTCCGGCGCGAAGCTGTCGCAGATCCTCCGGGAGCGGTTTCAGATCGAGACAGAGATGAGCGCCGGCTGGAATGTCCTTGCCATGACATCCTGTGCAGACCGGAGCAAAGACCTGGATCGTTTTGCCGATGCGGTGCGCTGCATTGACAGGGAGCTCTGCAGACAGCAGAAGATCCCTGGGGCTGCACCGAATCACAAGGACAATCCGCTGTTCTCTGCCGCAGCGGTTTGGAAATCAGACGATGCCCCCGCGTGCAGGGAAGAGGCAGTCAATCCCGCGGCTCCCTTTGCGGGACCGGAAACCACTTCCGGGATTCTCCGGGCGTCGGAGGCACCGGCGGAGCCGGTGGATTTCCTGCACGCCGCCGGAAGAACCGCGGCGGAATCGGTCTTTGCCTATCCGCCGGGGATTCCCCTCATCGTTCCCGGCGAGGTTCTCACGCGGGAGACCGCGGAAAAGCTGGAGGATCTGTACCGGTCCGGCGCCGCACTACGGTTCTCGCGCCGCGGTGAGAGACCGGAGGGATGCATCATGGTGCTGTGCGGGTAAGACCGCAGGTGTTCTTGCCCTCACGGGCCTGTTTTCAGAGCTGTCAGTTCTGATGATAAAATGCCTCGAAGCGGTCCATCCGGGCCGACATGTTGAGAAACAGACTGTCCACCAGGGTGATGGCTGTCATGGATTCCACCACGACCACCGCTCTCGGTACGATCACAGGGTCGTGCCGTCCCCGGAGAACCAGTTCGGTCGGCGTGCCGTCGCGGTGCACTGTTGCCTGCGGCTGAAAAATGGAAGGGGTCGGTTTGATCGCGGCGCGGAGAATGATCGGCGCGGCGTCGCTGATCCCCCCGAGAATCCCGCCGGCGTGATTGGAGGAGGGAACGATTGCCGATCCCTCCGGGCGGAATCCGTCGTTGTCGGCGGAACCGCGGGACGAGGAAACGGCGAAGCCATCCCCGATTTCCACACCCTTGACGGCGCCGATGGAGAAGATGGCCTTGCCCAGACGGGCGTCCAGCTTCTCAAAGACGGGGTCGCCGATGCCCGTGGGAAGTCCGGTGACCACACATTCGATCACGCCGCCGGCGGAATCCCGCTCTGCCATCCGGGTCTCCAGAAAGGCGGCCGCCTCGGCGGCCGCCTTCGCGTCCGGCATGCACAGCGGGTTATTCTGTGCTTCCGCCAGATCGGTGACCGGCGATTCCACCGGACCGATGGACCGGGTATAGGCGGTGACCTGAACGCCGATCGACTTCAGGATTTCCTCCGCAACCGCACCGGCGGCGACTCTGGCCGCGGTTTCCCGCCCGGAGGAGCGCCCGCCCCCGCGGTAATCCCGGAATCCGTATTTCTGGTCATAGGTAAAATCCGCGTGGCCGGGACGGTAGGTGTCCTGCACGTTGGCGTAATCCCGGGAGTGCTGGTCCTCATTCCAGATCGCCAGGGAGAGGGAGGTCCCGGTCGTTCTGCCCTCAAACACACCGGAGAGAATATGCACCTGATCCGATTCCTTCCGCTTCGTCGCATACCGGCTCTGACCGGGTCTGCGGCGGTCCAGCTGCCGCTGGATCATTTCCTCCGTCAGGGGAAGTCCGGCCGGCACGCCGTCCAGAACGGCGCCCAGACCGGGGCCGTGGGATTCCCCCCATGTGGTTACGCGAAAAACAGTGCCGAAAGAAGATCCTGCCATATGTTGTATTCCTCCAGTTCGGAATGGATCCGAGTTTATTTCGTCCGTCCGATCCGCCTTCTTGCGTTCCGTCCGAGCTGTTTCAGCCGATTGTTGCTTCCTGTTCGGCTGCGATGCTCCCGGCCGATGGGATCGGACTTCTTCCTGTCCGGTTCTGCCGTACACCCTACTGCTTTCTCCGGATCACGTTCTCACAGCGGGGCGGCAAGCTGGAGGCGGAATCGATGCGGAGCACCACATCCAGAAAATGGCTGAGAAGCAGTGCCTCGGGAACGGCCGCCCGGCAGTAGTAGACCTCTTTCCCCTCACGCCGTCCGGTGATCATGCCGGCATCCCGCAGAAGCCGCAGATGATGCGAAATGGCAGGGGGACTCATGCCGATGGCCTCGCTGATTTCCGTGACACAGGCTTCTTTCCGGCACAGCAGCCAGAAAATCTGGAGCCTGGTTCCGTCTCCCAGCTGCCGGAAAGAGTCGGCAAGCCGTTCACAGGTTTCGCGGGATGGCATCACCGCCGCTCTTGTATTTTCGCCGTGCGTTTTTCCCGTCCGGGTCTCTGGTTCCTGTGCCATCAATGCCTCCCCCTGGATCTACGGCAGGGGGCCGCTGCCCGTGCGCCGGTCCCCTGCCAGATGAGGACTATTGTAATGAAATTGCAGAAAAAATACAACGGAAAACGGCCTGCAGGGCGGGGAAAGATCTTTACATGGTTTAATAACATGGTATAATGGATATGCATCGCGGCAGTGCATGGGAAAGTGCGCCCTGAATCTGTCGCGCATCAAGAGCGGGAATTGCCCCGTAAACTATTTTTTGGAGGTACATATGGCAAAATGGGTCTATAAGTTCTCGGAAGGCCGCGCGTCGATGAGAAACCTCCTCGGAGGAAAGGGCTGCAACCTCGCCGAGATGACTTATCTCGGTATGCCGATTCCGAAGGGATTCACCATCACCACAGAGGCCTGCACGGACTACTACGACAATGGCAAGCAGATTTCCGATGAAATCAAGGCACAGATCGTTGAAAATGTGAAGTGGCTCGAGGAAGTCAACGGCAAGAAGCTTGGCGATCCGGAAGATCCGCTTCTGGTTTCGGTCCGTTCAGGAGCACGTGCATCCATGCCCGGAATGATGGACACCATCCTGAATCTGGGTCTGAATGATATCTCGGTCGAGGGCTTCGCCAAGAAGACCAACAACCCGAGATTCGCTTATGATTCCTACAGAAGATTCATCCAGATGTTCTCCGATGTCGTCATGGAAGTCCCGAAGAGATTCTTCGAGCAGAAGATCGACGACATGAAGGCAGAGCGCGGCGTCAAGTTCGACATCGAGCTGACCACCGAGGATATGAAGGAACTCGTCAAGATCTTCAAGGGAATTTATAAGGAGAACAAGGGCGAGGACTTCCCGCAGGATCCGTCGGTACAGCTGATGGAGGCTGTCAAGGCCGTGTTCCGTTCCTGGGACAACCCGCGCGCCATTGTCTACCGCCGTATGAATGATATCCCCGGCAGCTGGGGCACCGCGGTCAACGTACAGACCATGGTCTTCGGCAACAAGGGCAATACATCCGGCACGGGTGTTGCGTTCACCAGAAATCCGGCAACCGGCGAGAAGGGTATTTTCGGCGAGTATCTGATCAATGCACAGGGTGAGGACGTCGTTGCAGGTGTCCGCACGCCGCAGCCGATCTCCCAGCTTCAGAAGGATCTTCCGGCGGTTTACGATCAGTTCATCACGCTGGCGACAAACCTCGAGAACCACTTCCATGATATGCAGGATATGGAGTTCACGATCGAGGAAGGCAAGCTGTACTTCCTGCAGACCCGCAACGGCAAGCGTACCGCACAGGCTGCCGTGAAGATCGCCTGCGACCTTGTGGATGAGGGACAGATCGACAAGTACGAGGCAGTCAAGAGAATCGAGGCAAAGTCTCTCGATCAGCTGCTTCACCCGGTATTCGATGCGGCTGCACTGAAGGCCGGCGAAGTGATCGGTCATGCGCTTCCGGCTTCCCCGGGTGCTGCTGCCGGCAAGATTTACTTCACCGCGGAAGATGCCAAGGCTGCCGGAATCGGCGGAAGAGGCGAGAGAGTTGTCCTGGTTCGTCTGGAGACTTCCCCGGAGGACATCGAGGGCATGCATGCTTCCCAGGGTGTTCTGACCGCTCGCGGCGGAATGACTTCCCACGCAGCCGTTGTCGCACGTGGAATGGGCACTGCCTGCGTATCCGGCTGCACCGCACTGGTTGTCAACGAAGAGGCAAAGACCGCAACGCTCGGCGGACATGTGCTGCATGAGGGCGATTACATTTCCCTGGACGGCTCCACCGGAAATATCTATCTGGGCGACATCAAGACCGTTGCGCCGAACACCAGTTCCGGCGATTTCGGCCGCATCATGGGCTGGGTCGATGAGATCCGCGCGACCAAGAACTTCGGTGTCAAGGCAAATGCCGATACGCCGGCAGACGCAGCAAATGCGGTCAAGCTGGGCGCACAGGGCATCGGTCTGTGCCGTACCGAGCATATGTTCTTCAATGCAGACAGAATCCCGATCTTCCGCCGCATGATCCTTTCCGATACGGTTGAGGAGCGCGAGGCTGCACTGACCAAGCTGATCCCGTTCCAGAAGGGCGACTTCAAGGCAATGTACAAGGCTCTGGAAGGCAGACCAATGGTTGTCCGCTATCTGGATCCGCCGCTTCATGAGTTCGTTCCGAAGACCCAGGAGGAGATCGACGCTCTGGCAAAGGATATGAACCTGACGCCGGAAGTGGTCAAGGAGAGATGCGACGCGCTGCATGAGTTCAACCCGATGATGGGCCACAGAGGCTGCCGTCTTGCTGTCACCTATCCGGAGATCGCAAAGATGCAGACCAGAGCTGTCCTGGAAGCTGCCATCGAGGTCAACCAGGAGGATGGATACAACATCGTTCCGGAGATCATGATCCCGCTGGTCGGTGAGGCGAAGGAGCTGAAGTTCGTCAAGGATGTTGTCGATGAGACCGCGAAGGAAGTCATGGCAGAGAAAGGCGTTACGATCGAGTACAAGGTCGGAACCATGATCGAGATCCCGAGAGCAGCGCTGACCGCCGGCAAGATCGCACAGTACGCGCAGTTCTTCTCCTTCGGAACCAACGACCTCACGCAGATGACCTTCGGATTCTCCCGTGATGACGCAGGCAAGTTCCTGGATTCCTACTATCAGAACAAGATCTACGAGTCTGATCCGTTCGCAAGACTGGATCAGGAGGGCGTCGGACAGCTTGTACAGATGGCTGTGAAGAACGGCCGCGCGACCAGACCGGATCTGCAGTGCGGTATCTGCGGTGAGCACGGCGGCGATCCGTCTTCTGTCGAGTTCTGCTACAAGGCAGGTCTGAACTATGTTTCCTGCTCGCCGTTCCGTGTGCCGATCGCACGCCTTGCGGCTGCACAGGCAATCCTGAACAATCCGGATGTGAGATAATTTCTCCGTTCCGAGACGGAAAAAACATCGCAAAAGAGCGGTGCGGCTTCGGCTGCACCGCTCTTTTTATTCACGGTTCCGGTAAACTGCCTGATTTCGCCCACCGTTTTGGCCCCGTATGACGCATCTCGTCTGTACTGCCTCTTTTCTGTTTCCTGCGTGTACCGGCACGAACAGCACAGCACGAGCCTTCCTGCAGACGCGCGGTCGGCGTGCGTCCGAAAATGGAAACCGGATTTTTCAAGCATGGCAGACAGAGGGAACCCTCTCGCAGACGCCCGGAAACGTTTGGCAGGACAGCGATTCATACGAATATGCATCTCAATGCGAATAATACAATAGAAATATTCACAAAAAATGCGGCGGTGAAGGGACCGGATTGATCACGGTGCCGAAGATGGAAAGCGGCCTTGCAATCCGTTGATGGCGGGCGTATAATCAGCATTATGCAAAACAGAACGCGGGAAAAAGCTTTTTTACCGCACTGTCTGGATCCTTCCACATCGGGCGGCTTTTGCGTCCGCTGGTGCGGTTTCTGAAAATATCGACGCCCGGATGGGCAAAAAGGGAAAACCGGCATGAGTGAAAACAAACCGAAAATATACATTGACGGCCAGTCCGGAACCACCGGACTTCAGATCCGTGAGCGGCTTGCAGCAAGAGAAGATCTGGAACTTCTGACGATTCCGGAGGAGAAGCACAGAGATGCCGCGGTGCGGAAAGAATACATGAACCGTGCGGATCTGGTGTTCTTCTGCCTGCCGGATGCGGCAGCCGAAGAGGCGGCGCAGATGATCGAGAATCCGAAGACCCGGGTCATCGATGCCTCGACGGCACATCGGACGTCCGAGGGATGGAGCTACGGAATCCCGGAGCTGGCGCCGGAGTTCCGGGAGGCGATCCGGCAGGCAAAACGGGTTGCCAATCCCGGCTGCCATGCGAGCGGGTTCATCGTATCGGTCTATCCCCTGGTCCGCCAGGGGATCATTCCGGCGGATCTGCCGCTCACAGCCTTTTCCCTGACCGGTTACTCGGGCGGCGGCAAGAAGATGATTGCCGCCTATGAGGCCGAAGACCGGCCGGCGGAGCTTTCCGCGCCGCGCGTGTACGGACTGAATCTGCACCACAAGCATCTGCCGGAGATGACAAAAATCTGTGGCCTGAAGGTTCCGCCGGTATTTCTCCCGGTGGTGGATGACTATTACAAGGGCATGGCAGTTTCGGTCATGCTGCACAACAGCGAGCTGAACGGTGTGCAGCGCGCGGAGGATGTGTGGAAGAAGCTGTCCGACTGGTATGCGGGCGAACCGGTGATCCATGTCCATCCGTTCGGCTGGGACGGAATGATCTCCGCCAATACGCTGGCGGGCAGCGACGCGCTGGAAGTGATTGTGAACGGCACGGCGGAACAGACGGTGATCACCGCCCTCTTCGACAACCTGGGGAAGGGAGCCAGCGGAGCGGCCGTCCAGAACATGAATCTGATGCTCGGGTTCCTGGAGACAGAGGGGCTGAATCTGTAACACCGGGGCCGGGACAGAGCGGATCGTACGGTGAGACGAAGACGGTTGAATTTCATCCTGCAGGAAATGGATGGAAGGCAGCCTGTACAGAACCGGTAAGGCGGCCGGCGGATTCAGCCTGGCGGACAGATTCCTTTGACGCGCAGCGGTGCAAAGAGAAAGGGCTTGTACCTGGCGGCATGGTACAGACGGGAGAAGGGAAAATGGCAGTGATGAAAAAGATCGATGGCGGCGTCTGCGCCGCAACTGGTTTTACTGCGGGCGGAATCCGGTGCGGCATCCGGCCGAATCAGACCAAGAAAGATCTGGCGTTAATATTTTCGGAGGTGCCCTGCCAGGCGGCGGGTGTTTTTACAAAGAACAGGGTCAAGGCGGATCCGGTGCAGCTGGATCAGGAGAACCTGCGGGACGGCATCGCGCAGGCAGTGATCGCCAACTCCGGCATTGCCAATGCCTGCGCGCCGCACGGACGGCAGGCGGCGGTGCGCATGGGGCAGATTGCTGCGGAGCGTCTCGGCATTCCGGCAGAAAATGTGATGGTCTGCTCGACGGGAATCATTGGCCAGGACCTTGATACCGATGTCATTGCCTCGCAGATCGGGACACTCGTGCTTCGCCGGGACGGCGCGCTGGAAGCCGAGGAAGCCATCATGACGACAGATACGCGGCCGAAGATGACGGCCTATTCCTTTACGGCCGGCGGGAAGACCTGCCGAATCGGCGGCATCTGCAAGGGTGCAGGGATGATTCATCCGAACATGGGCACCATGCTCTGCTTCATCACGACCGACTGCGCGGTTTCGTCGGCGATGATCCGGAAGGCACTTCAGGAAGACGTGCGGGTGACCTTCAACCGCGTTTCGGTGGACGGAGATACCTCCACCAATGACACCTGCCTGGTCCTGGCAAACGGGCTGGCGGGGAATGCGGTCATCACAGAGGAAGACGCAGATTATGCGGCATTCCGGGACGCGCTGCGGCAGGTCATGCAGGATCTGGCAGTGATGGTTGCGGCCGATGGCGAGGGCGCCACGCGCCTTCTGACTGTGCATGTGCAGGGCGCAAAGGACGAGGAGACCGCGGAAAAACTGGCGTCTGCCGTCTGCCAGTCCACCCTGACGAAGGCCGCCATGTTCGGTGCGGACGCCAACTGGGGCCGCGTGCTGTGTGCGTGCGGGTACTCCGGGGCGGAATTTGATCCGCAGAAGGCAGACATCGCTTTCCGCTCGGCGGCGGGCGAAATTGCCGTCTGCGCTCACGGGCAGGGCCTTGCCTTTGACGAAGATCTGGCCCGGAAGATCCTGTCGCAGGACGCGGTTGTCATCGAAATCCGCCTTCCGGACGGCGGCGGCGACGTCTGCTGCTGGGGGTGCGATCTCACGTACGATTATGTGAAAATCAACGGGGAGTACAGGTCATGATTACATTGAATTCCGGAACCAGGGCGGAAATCCTGGCGGAGGCGCTGCCGTATATCCAGGAGTACAACGGAGAAATCGTTGTTGTCAAATACGGCGGAAACGCCATGACAAACGATGAGCTCAAGCAGGATGTCATCGACGATATTGTGCTGTTGAGCCTTGTCGGCATCAACGTGGTGCTGGTGCACGGCGGCGGGCCGGATATCTCGGACCTGCTGAAAAAGATCGGCAAGCAGTCGACCTTTGTGAACGGGCTGCGCTACACGGACCGGGAGACGATGGATGTCGTGCAGATGGTGCTGTGCGGCAAGGTCAACAAGAACCTTGTGTCCCTGCTCGACAAGGCAGGGGGAAAAGGCGTCGGCATCGGCGGGATGGACGGCGGGCTGTTCCGCGCCGTGCGCAAGACCGATGAGAAGGGCACCGACTACGGCCTGGTCGGCGATGTGCGCGAAGTGCACCCCGAGATCGTGCTGGACATGCTGAAGGCCGGATATATTCCGGTGGTCTCCTCCGTGGCCTCCGGGCTGGAGGAGGACACCAACTACAATGTCAATGCCGATACCGCGGCGGAGAAGCTGGCCGTCGCCCTGAAGGCCAAGCAGCTGATTCTCCTGACAGATGTCCGGGGCCTGATGGCAGATCCCTCCGATGACAGCACGCTGATCCGGCGCATCAAGGTCTCGGAGGTTCCGCTTCTGATGCGGCAGGGCATTATCAAGGGCGGCATGA
This sequence comes from uncultured Lachnospiraceae bacterium, assembly GCA_900315495.1. GTDB lineage: Bacteria > Bacillota > Clostridia > Lachnospirales > Lachnospiraceae > Anthropogastromicrobium. The sequence continues at coordinate 67,282 of OMZJ01000009.1, read as the reverse complement.
TTCCGAAGGTCGAGTGCTGCGTCGAGGCCGTGCGCCAGGGCGTCGAGCGGGCCAATATTCAGGACGGCCGGGTTCCGCACAGCATTCTCATCGAGCTGCTGTCCCGCGACGGCGAGGGTACGATGTTCACGTAACAGGGCAGCAGATCCGAAGGGAAGGAGACTTGTCAATGACGTTCGAAGAGATCAGGGAGAAAGATGACCGTTATGTCATGCACACCTATGCGCGCTTTCCGGTCGCGTTTGTCCGCGGAAAAGGCGCCACGCTCTGGGATACGGAGGGAAAGGATTACATTGACCTGACTTCCGGCATCGGCGTCAATGCGCTGGGACATGACAATCCGCTGCTGACAGCGGCGCTGGAAAAGCAGATGCATCTGTTTATGCACGTCAGCAATCTCTATTATACCGAGGTATGTGTCACTGCCGCGGAGAAACTCTGCCGGGCTTCCGGGATGAGCCGGGTGTTCTTTGCCAATTCGGGGGCGGAGGCAAACGAGGGGATGATCAAGACCGCGCGCAAGTATTCGGAGGACCGGTACGGCGCCGGCCGCAATCGGATCATCACGCTGCGCGATTCGTTCCACGGCCGCACGGTGACGACCCTGGAGGCCACCGGACAGGATCAGTTTCATCAGTATTTTCTGCCCTTCACCGGTGCGTTCGATTATGCCGTTCCGAATGACCTGGAAAACCTGAAGTCCCTTGTGACGAAGGATACCTGTGCCGTCATGCTGGAACTGATCCAGGGAGAGTCCGGCGTGCATGTTCTGGATCCGGATTATGTGAAGGCACTGGCGGCATTCTGCCGGGAAAAGGACCTGTTGCTTCTGGACGATGAGGTGCAGACCGGTGTCGGGCGCACGGGCGCGTTCTATGCTTATCAGAAATTCGGCGTGACGCCGGACATTGTCAGTTCTGCCAAGGCGCTGGGCGGCGGGCTTCCCGCGGGCGCGGTCCTGGTCGGCGAAAAGTGCCGGGATGTGCTCGGACCGGGGCAGCACGGCAGCACCTTCGGGGCCAATCCCATGAGCATGGCAGCCGCGAATGTGGTGATCGACACGGTCAGCCGGCCGGATTTTCTTGCCGCGGTGGAAGAGAAGGGAAAGAAGCTGACCGAGGGGATTCTGACACTGCACTCGGACAAGATCGCAGAAGTCCGCGGGATAGGCCTGATGATCGGCGTTGTGCTCCGGGATCCGTCAGAGAGATCGTCTCTGGTGGGAAAACTTCTGGAAAAGGGTGTCTGCGTTCTGACGGCGGGCGCGGATGTCATCCGCCTGCTGCCGCCGCTTGTGATCACGGACGGAGAGATTGCATCGGCGCTCTCCAGAATGGCGGAAGTATTTTGACGGCGGGACAGCGGCGCAGCGCCGTATCTTCGGGAAAGGAAGACGAACAATGAAGAACTTACTGAAAATGGCAGATCTCAGCCGGGACGAGATCACCCAGATTCTTGATTTGGCCGATCAGCTCAAGTATGAGCGCAAACACGGGATTCCGCATCCGAAACTTGCCGGAAAATCCATCGGCCTGATTTTCCAGAAATCGTCCACGCGCACGAGAGTCTCCTTCGAGACCGGCGTGTATCAGTTGGGAGGCCAGGCGCTGTTTCTCTCCTCCAGAGATCTCCAGATCGGGCGCGGAGAGCCGGTTCAGGATACGGCGCGGGTGCTTTCGCGGTATCTGAACGGAATCATGATCCGCACCTACGCGCAGAAAGAGGTGGAGGATCTGGCCAAATACGGTTCGATCCCGGTGATCAACGGCCTGACGGACTACTGCCATCCCTGCCAGGTCCTGGCCGATCTGATGACGGTCCGGGAGCATTACGGTCTGCTGGAAGGCCTGAAGATGTGCTATATCGGCGACGGCGACAACATGGCCAATTCCCTCATCGTCGGCGGCCTGCGCACGGGGATGAAGGTTTCCGTGGCAACGCCGGAAAAGTATCGTCCGGCGGCGGATGTCCTGGCGGAGGCGGAGAAGAATCCGGATTTCCAGATCACCACGAATCCAAAGGAAGCGGCTGCAGATGCGGACGTCGTGATCACGGATACCTGGATTTCCATGGGTATGGAGAGCGAGAAGGAGAAGCGCATCCGTGATTTTACGGGCTATACCGTGGACGATGATCTGATGAAGTGCGCGAAGTCCGGCGCGATGGTGATGCACTGCCTGCCGGCCTACCGCGGATATGAGATCACCGAAAAAGTGTTCGAGGATCACGCGGATGAGATCTTTGAGGAGGCAGAAAACCGCCTGCACGCCCAGAAGGCAGTCATGGTCGATCTGTTCGCGGATCCGGAGACAAAGTAATCCTGGGTACGGATGCGGTGCATCCGAAAGAGGCACCGGCCGTTCGGCTGTCCGGGGGGAAAAGCATGGATTGCTTTCCCCTGCGGGCAGCCTTTTCTTTACAACCGGGCGGGAATCACTTATGATATAGTATCCCTGTCTGTCAGATCCATCTGTTTCGCGCGGCAGACAGAGCGGCAGAGCAGACAGCGGCAGTCAGCGGGAAAAATTTGGGAGGATGACCGGACGAATATGGCAGATCAGGTGAATCAGAACAGAGAGAACCAGACTTCCGCGGAGAATTCCGTCGATCGAATCGTGAAAAAGGCAGACTGGAAGCATCTGTATACCGGAAGTGCGCTGAAAAAGGCCGGCGACGCCGTCCGACGCCATCAGGTTTCGGTCCGGCGCACCTACAGCGGAAGGATGATCATCGGGGAAGTGGCAGATGAATCCGGTGCGGTCCATACCTGCCGGCTGAGCGGGATCCCCGTACAGATGGGTGATACCTTTGAAGAGATGACGATCGCCTGCACCAGAAATTTTGACGTGCTCGGTGTGTTCCGGGGCAGAAACCGGCGGTATACGGACTGCGACGGGGATCATTGCTGGCATTCGGCGGCGGTGCTTCTGGCGGCGGAAGAGGAATTCGGGCCTTTTACGGTGAAGGAATCGGACGAGGATTATCAGAAAAGGCTCACAAAAATCCGGTTCGAACGGGAGATTGCACGGCGCAGAGCGCTGCAGGAGCAGACAGGGACGGACCTCATTCCGGTCTCCTCCGTGCTGAAGATTCCGGATGCCGACAGCGAGCTGTCCTACTTTGACTTTGCCGGAATTTTCCGGGATTACCGGACAACTCCCTATGCGGCAGCGCGCATGAAGGAATTCCGCGATGAAAAGACGAGCCCGCAGGTCCGTATCAAGATTACGCCGGCAGCAGAGGGGAAAAGAGAGATTTCGGCGGCCTGCGCCATGGAAGATCTCTGTACGAAGAGCACATGGATTTTCCTGGTGGACGGGGACGGCGTCCCGTCGATGCACGCCAGTATACAGCGGCCGGATCCGATGTATGACGACAAAGCGACGAATTTCATCCGGACGCCCACTGTGGTTCTGCCGGCGGACAGGCCGGTCAATGAATATCAGCTGTATCTGTTTCAGAAGGTGATGGAGGAAGCGGCTGCCTATGCGCAGCTGGATCTGACGGATGAGCGGGTCTGGGGATTCTTTAACGAAATCAGCAGGGAATCCGAGGACGCTGCCCGCGCGGATGCGAAGGAGAGTGCCGGTCCGGCGGAGACCCTGCAGAAGAAGCCGATTTTTGTGATCCGCCCTCGGATTATTGTCGACGAGGAGGGAGACGCCGCGCTGAGCTTCAAGGCCGGCACGGCGGGCGGCCGCATGTTTGTCCTGAGGGACATCGGCAGATTTACGAGAGCGTACAGCCAGGGGCAGCCGTTTGAACTGACGAAAAAAGCGACGATGGATTTTTCCGCGGGTGATTTGACGCCGGAATCCGCAAAACTCATGCAGTTTCTGACGCTCCGGGTCGGGGATATCGCGGAGACCAACGAGCGGATCGAGGCAAGGAGTTATTTCTACCGCACGCCGACGCTGTCGGTCAACAGTCAGGAACCGCTTGCGGGGAGCTATCTGGACCGCTTCTATGAGGCCGCGGAGGGGATGCGGTGCGATCTGGAATTCAAGCAGGATTCGTCCCGGAACACGGAAATCCGCGTCGAACACAGGCCGCTTCGCTTTCCGGTGCAGGTGGATCCGGTACAGGATGTCCGGGGGCATCTGGTAGGAATCGCGGTATCCGGACGGATCCCGGTTCTGATCTATGGCCAGAACGGAGGGTACCTTCTGGGAAACAGCAGCCTCAGCCGTCTGGATTCGGGGGAGGCAAAGGCCTTGAAGCCCTTCCACGGGCTGGCGGACCAGAACGGTGATTTCCACTTTGAGATCGGGGCAAAGAATCTTCAGGAATTTTATTACCGGGTGATCCCGGTGCTGATGGACAGCCCCTACGTCCGCTTTACGGACAATGCGGGAGAGCTGGCGGAAAAAATCCTGCCGCCGGAGCCGGAATTTGTCTTCCGGCTGGATCTGGAGGAGGACAAACTCACCTGTGCCTGCGAGGTGAGCTATCCGGGAAGAAAATACCGGATCACGCCGCATTCCGGGCAGGACAAACCTTCCGGCCCGGCGGACGGCGCTGCCGCCGGCGAATCCGCGGGAAAATCCGCGGACGGATACCGGGACCAGCTGCAGGAAAAGCGCGTCGCAAAGGTGCTGAGCCGGTATTTTGATCAATATAGCACCAGGACGCATGTTTATCTTCGGACCGTCGACGACGATCTTCTGTTCGGGTTTCTTCACACCGGCATCGCGGATCTGGAGCGGTTCGGCACAGTGACCGGAACCGATGCCTTCCGTCGGAGAAGGCTGATCCGGATGTCTTCTGTCACCGTCGGCGTCTCCGTGGAGAGCGGCCTGATGGACCTGTCCGTGACCTCACCGCAGCTGTCCGAAGAGGAACTTCTGGAAGTCTTTCACAGCTACACGCTCCGGAAACGGTATCACCGCCTGCGGAATGGATCTTATGTGGATTTTTCCGGGAATTCCGATCTGGCTGAGCTGCAGAAACTGCTGTCGGATCTGGAGCTGGCGCCGGACGACGTCATCCGCGGCAAGGCGCACCTGCCGCTGTACCGCGCGGTCTATCTGGACCGGATGCTGGAGAAGCACGACGAGCTGGCAACCACCCGCGACCGAGTTTACCGAAGACTGATCCGGAATTTCGCCTCCGCCCGGGATGAGGACGTGGAGGTGCCGTCCTGCCTGACGCAGACGCTCCGCCCCTATCAGGCCGCCGGCTTCCGATGGCTGAAGATGCTGCAGAACGTTGGTTTCGGCGGAATCCTGGCGGATGAGATGGGACTGGGCAAGACCCTGCAGATGATTGCGCTCTTCCAGTACGAAAAGGAGCAGGGGGTCCGGCTTCCGTCCCTGGTGGTCAGCCCGGCGTCGCTGGTGTATAACTGGAAAGAGGAGATCAGCCGGTTTGCGCCGGATCTTGTCTGCGAGACCGTGACCGGGACAAAGTCAGAACGGAAGGCCATCCTGGAGCAGGCGCGCACCGGAATTCCGCAGAAAGAAACGGCGCCGGAGACTCTTCCGGCTGCGGAAACGGAGCAGTCCGCGGCATCCGAAACGCTTCCAGCCGTGGAAACGGAGCAGTCCGCGGCATCCGAAACGCTTCCAGCCGTGGAAACGGAACAGCCCGCGGCATCCGGAGCGCTTCCGGCTGCGGCAGCACAGCAGCCTGCGGCAGCCGGAACAGCGCAGCCGGCGGGGTACGGAGCCGCCCGGACAGCGGATGTCTATGTCGTCTCCTACGATCTTTTAAAGCGGGACGTGGCGCTGTATGAGGGGATCCGGTTCCATATCGCGGTGCTTGACGAGGCGCAGTATATCAAGAACCAGAAGGCGGGCGTGACCAAGGCCGTCAAGGCACTCTCGGCGGAGAGCCGGTTTGCCCTGACCGGCACGCCGATCGAAAACAGGCTGAGCGAGCTGTGGAGTATCTTCGACTACCTGATGCCGGGACTTCTGTACAGCAGTACCGAATTTGAGTCGCGGTATGAGCGCCCGATCACGAAAAACCAGGACAGCGAAGCGTCGGACCGCCTCAAAAAGCTGACTGGTCCGTTCATCCTGCGGCGCAGGAAGGCCGATGTGCTCCGGGATCTGCCGGACAAGCTGGAGGAAGTCCGCTATGTGAAACTCTCCGGCGAGCAGCAGAAGCTGTATGACGCGCAGGTTGCCCATATGAAGGGCATGCTGTCGGAGCCGGAGAGCGGAGGGACGAGTGCAAAGGACCGGATCCGTGTGCTGGCTGAGCTGACCCGGCTCCGGGAGATCTGCTGCGATCCGTCTCTGGTGTACGAAAATTATCACGGGGAGAGCGCCAAGCGGGAGGCCTGCCTGGAGCTGATCCAGTCGGCGATCGACGGCGGCCACCGGATCCTCGTCTTCTCGCAGTTCACCTCCATGCTTGCACTTCTGGAGCAGGACCTGACCCGGGAGCAGATCTCGTACGATCTGATCACCGGCGCGACGCCGAAGGAGAAGCGCATGCAGCTGGTGCACGATTTCAATGCCGGCGATGTCCCGGTGTTTCTGATTTCACTCCGGGCGGGCGGCACCGGGCTCAACCTCACCGGGGCGGACGTCGTGATCCACTACGACCCGTGGTGGAATCTCTCCGCCCAGAACCAGGCGACTGACCGGGCGCACCGGATCGGCCAGACCCGGAATGTCACGGTTTACAAGATGATTATGAAAAATTCGGTGGAAGAGAAGATTCTGGATCTGCAGAATGCAAAGAAGGACCTGGCAGATGCGATTCTCGAGGGAGACAGCACTTCTCTTGCATCGCTTTCGGCAGAAGAACTGATGGAACTTCTGGACTGATAAGATTTCCGATCCGGAGAAGGCCGGCGCGGTGTGAGCGCCGGCGGCAGGAGGGCAGAAATGCAGAATGATTTTATCGATCAGGACAGCGCACGCGGGGAGACCAATCCTCCGGTGCGTCTGCAGAACGAGATTCAGAAACACATCGACAACATTATCGCGGATTACGCGGCCGGGCGCCCGATCGACAAAATGGATGCCCTGAGTGAGCCGAATCAGGAAGTCATCACCGGCATTGTGGAGCAGCTGATGCGGGTGGTGTACCCTGGCTACTACAAGGACCGGTTTTATAAATTCTATGACATCCGCAATTCAGTGACCGTGATTCTGGAGGATATCGCCTACAAGCTCAACAAGCAGATCGCGATTGCGCTCCGCCGGGAATGGGAGGACAATCCTGTCAGCACCGGGCCGGCCACCGTGGAAGAGAGCGCCGGCGCCCGGGCGGAATGCCTGACGTTGAATTTCCTGCGCCAGATTCCGGAGGTCCGGGCCTATCTGTCCACGGATCTCGACGCGTTTTATGACGGCGATCCGGCCGCGGAAAATCTGGACGAGATTATCCTGGCGTATCCGGGTTTCTATGCGATCACCGTCTACCGGCTCGCTCATGTGCTGTACCGGCTGCGCGTGCCGGTCATCCCGCGCATCATGACGGAATATGCCCATGGAAAAACCGGGATTGATATCAATCCCGGCGCGACGATCGGACGCTTCTTTTTCATTGACCATGGAACAGGCATTGTCATCGGTGAGACGACAGAGATCGGAGAGCATGTCAAAATCTACCAGGGCGTCACGCTGGGTGCGCTCTCCACAAGAGGCGGGCGGAAGCTGCAGAACAAGAAGCGCCATCCGACCATTGAGGACAATGTGACCATCTACTCCGGCGCTTCCATCCTCGGCGGGAACACGGTGATCGGACACGACAGCGTCATCGGCGGTAACGTGTTCATTACCTCCTCTGTCGCGCCCGGAACGCGGGTCAGCGCCGAAAGCCAGAAGCTGCGCTACGATTCCAACACGAAGAAGATGAGGGCGGTGGAAGACAGCAGCGCGGACGAGGATTCCAGCTGGTGCTATGTCATCTGAAAAACGGATGCGGCGCTTCTGCCGCAGCACAATGTTCAGGAAAGCACTCCGGGCTTTTGCAGTGCGTCGGCGACCATCTGCACTTCGTCCTCCTGCAGGCAGAAGTCCGGATTCTGCGTGTGTGCGGCTTTCAGCACTTCCGAAAGCGGAAACCAGCGGACCGAGTCCACTTCACCCTTCTGGAGGGTGAGATCCTCTATGCGCACGGGCTTCCGGTACAGATAAACTTTGCTGTACTCGCGGTTGTGATAATTTCTTCCATAGAAAGATCCGGTGTAGTCCCCACGGTGCACGCCGATGGGGAGCAGGTCTTCGGCTCTTGCGTTGATGCCGAGCTCCTCGTGCAGTTCCCGCAGGGCAGACGGCAGGAAATCGCTTCCCGCCGGGAGATGTCCCGCGGAGGAGATATCGTAGCAGCCGGGGAAGGAATCCTTGTCCTCCGAGCGCTTCTGCAGCAGAAGTTTCGGCCCTTCCGGCGTCTGCCGCGCAATCCAGACATGGGAAGTGCCGTGCAGCGCTCCTGTCTCGTGGGCGGCGGCCCGTTCCCGGGTCATCCCGGTGAGGCTGCCGTCCTCATTGCGGATGTCGAGAAGCTCCATGGGTTTTTCGTTGAGGATGGCGGAGGCAAGCCGGTCTCCCACATAGTGCAGCTTCAGGGAGAAGAAGGGGATTTTTTCTGTCAGAAGGCGGAGAAAGATGCGGTCTCCCTCCCAGAGATTCAGCGACGGGATTTTCTCCTTCGGAACCCAGGCCAGGACGCCTTCGTCGCAGTCAGTCAGGTTTCCGTCAAAGGAGGACCCGGTGAACAGAAACATCAGCTCGGTTTTCTGTTCGCCGTCTCCCTCATAGACGAAGGTGACCAGCCCGCGGAAAAAGATTCTGCCGAGCGTCAGCCCGGATTCCTCCAGGGTCTCGCGGCGGACGCAGTCTTCGGGAGATTCCCCGCTTTCCAGGTGCCCGCCGAGACCGATCCATTTGCCGCGGTTGAGGTCATGATTGCGGCGGACGCGGTGCAGCATCAGGCAGGACGCGGCCGTCTGGATATAGATCAGAGTAGTGATTTCCGGATTCATGTAGTTACCCCCTGTTCAAACTTCAGTATTCTAGCACGGTGCGGTGCAAACTGCAAATGCCGTTCGGATTTCGGGGCTTTCCACCCTGGGGAAGCCAGCAGGAAAGATTTTGACAGGGAAGAAAGGAAGACAGAGCGATGCCTGCATTTTATGCACATCTTTGTTTCGCACGGAGAACAAGGGAGACCCTTCCGGGCAACTTCATCTCGGCGTACCTCCCGGCGCGCTGGAATGCCTATTATGAGGCCGGTGCGCAGGGACCGGATCCGCTGTTTTTCTACAATCCGGCTGTCCGGAACCCGGCCGGGCAGCTTGCACACGATATCCATGAGAGCACGGGGACAAAATTCTTTTCGGAGGCAGCCGGGAGAATCCAAAGAGAGCCGGCCGGATCCGCCCGTGATGCCATGACCGCGTATGCGCTCGGGTGCATCTGTCACCTGGCGCTGGACGCCTCCTGCCATCCCGAGATTGAGACATGCATTCAAAAAAACCGCGTGTCCCATCACGAAATCGAAAAGGAGATGGACAAGTACCTGATGCGGCGGGACGGCGTCGATCCATTCTCCTTTGATTTTCGGACCGGGCTTGTGCCCCGCCGTCTGGACGCCGGGATCATCGGGAGGTTTTACGGGGTCAGCAGCCGGACCATCCGGATTTCCCTGCGGCATTTCCTGTGGCTCAGCCGTGCTTTCTTTACGCGCCGTCCGTGGATTCGCCAGTCGGCCTTCTTTGCACTCCAGGTCGCCGGCCAGTACCGGGAGGCGCACGGACTGTTCACCAATCCGGAGGACAATCCGCACTGCAGCGAGTTCTGCCGGGAAATGGCGGATCTGCTTGATGCGAATGTCCCGGTCTGCGCGAAAATGCAGAGAGATTTCATGCGGTATCTCGGCGGTCAGATTCAAACCCTTCCGGCCGAATTTGATCGTACATTCTCCGTCATCGGCGGGAAGGTGATTCCGGAGGAAAAAGGCCGCAGAAAGTAAACCTGGACCGACAGGGGCCGCAGAAGGATCGCAGAAAATGCCTCTGCCGGATTCTGCCTGGCCTGACATGTGGGGAGATGTGTCAGTTACAATTGTCCGGCCGCAGTCCGGTCAAAAGGGAGATGGACGAATTGACGGACAAGAGACCTCTTTCTTGACAGTTTTTCGGCAGAATTGTAAAATATCCATCGAAAACAGGCGCAGTGCCTTCTGCGTCTGAAAAAACGGCAGGGTGCTCCGCTCCCTGTGATTCGATGAATTCAGGAGGTGTAAGATGAAATTATTCCATAAGGATTCCGGAACGGCAAAGGAAGCATCCGGGACAAAGAAAAACCGGGAATCCGGGCACATGCTGGTCCGGCTTCTGATTCTGGCGGCAGAACTTGTATTCGGTATACTCCTTCTGCTGGATCCGGAACGGTTTGCGGCAGTGCTTCTGGTGGCGGCCGCTGTGATCGCCGCGGCAGTCGGTGTGTTCAAGATCATCCGCTATTTCCGCACGCCGATCCGGCAGGCCATGGCGGAACATGATTTTCTGGACGGCACCATCTACCTGCTTCTGGCGCTGATCCTTGTGCTCTGTCTGCGGCCGGAGCACAGCTTTGTGACAGTCCTGAGCACCCTGTTCTGCCTGATCATTGCTTATCTGGGCCTTCTCAAACTGCAGGAAGGTGTGAATCTTCTGCGCAGGCGGGTTGTATTCTGGTATCTCACGGCACTGGCCGGTCTGGCGACAATCGCTGCAGCGCTGATCGCGCTGGTCAATCCCTTCGGTGACATGGTGCCCGTATGGCGCTTCATCGCCGTTGCGCTGGTGATTCTGGCAGCCGTGGATGCAGTGGCCTTGCTGTTTACCATGGTGTATCTGAAAAAGCTGAAGAACGGGTTTGACATCGCGGCAGCCAGGGAGGAGCGCCACCGCAGGGCACAGCAGGCAGAGGAAAAGAGAAAGCAGAAAGAGGCTGCCGCTGCGGCAAAGGCAAGAGAAGAAGATGAGACAGAAGAGAGCGGACAGGCGGGGAATGAGGATCTTTTCGCGGTCAAGGACGATACCAATGCCAATACCGGAAAATCCCTGTTTCACGGGGAGACTGCAGCAAAACCGCACGCAGAGGCGTCTTCGGATTCCCAGCCTGAATCAGCAGGCGTGCAGCCAGAAGATTCCGCAGCGTCGGCGTTCGATGACACGGATGTATCTGAGAGCGCAGCAATGAAAGAGAAGCCTTTTTCTGAAACTGCGGATTCGGATCCTTCCGGGCATGACGTGAAGGGAACGGAAGCCAACGTGCCGGGGGATGACGATTTCATCGATCTGGACGAGAAACCGTCTGCAGACGAGACTGCGGCAGACAGTACGGATTCGAAAGCAGAATAATGGCATAGAAAAAGACAGAGAAACAGCCCGCGGCGGAAATCACTGCGGGCTGTTTCTCTGTCTTTCTGTCGTTTCGGTCGGGTTGCTGCACACGGCTTTTTATACTTTCTCATCGGATGCGGCGCACGGCTTTGTGCCGTTTCCCGTCGGATGCGGTTCCCTGCCCTTTTACCGTGTTTACAGCGACAGCTTCTTTTTCAGAAGCCGGGCGGTGAGAAAGATGCAGAGAATCATCACACCGAGGGAGACAAGCGTGGATGGGAAGATGTGGACGAGCATTTCGTGGATGGTGCCGTCCTCCAGATAGAAGGGGCGGCCGTCCACGGTGCTGCGGTTGTTCAGCCACAGCTGCGCTCTGCGGAGCAGAATATATCCCCCGACGAACAACAGCAGACCGATGAGCAGGCGGATCCGGCTGTTGGAGAGAAACGTGCAGGCAAGGGTGATGCACAGGTACATCAGGGAAATGGTCGAGAAGAAGGAGATCAGATAGGTCGCGGCCGTAAAGATGATATTGATGGCGATCTCTCCCTTCCCGATCCCGAAATTCTTCAGAATCTGGTTCAGGAGATCGCTGATTGACTGAACCTCATCGTACTCCCCTGCGACGATCGTGTAGTCGTAGAAGCCGAGACAAGTGATCAGGGCTGCCAGAATTGCGCCGATCACAAAGACCGTCAGCATCTTGGACAGGATGATCCGGACGGTGGAGACCGGCGTCATGAAGGTCAGATACCCGGTGCGGGAACTGATCTCCTGATAATAATTGCTGATGGCAAAGATAAACACCGCGAAATAGCAGGCGATGCAGTAGACAATCATAATCAGCATGGCACTGTCCAGCGAATTCGTCGCATGCAGCGCGTTGGCGGTCTGCAGCCAGATCTGAATGGCTGCCAGTCCGAGAATCAGAAAGAGAAGCGGCGTCAGATTCTTGCGAAGCTCATACTTGCACAATTTCAGCATCAGAGTTCCTCCCATTCATCCTGATACAGGTCACGGTACAGTTCGGCCAGATTTTTTCCGGCCTGCGCTTCCACTTCGCCGGTCTTGCCGGAGCGGACAACCGATCCCTTCTTGATATAAAAGACTTCGCTGCAAAGCGGCGTGATCGCCTCCACCAGATGGCTGGAGATCAGAAAGCTCTGCGCGGGGGAATGCGCCGTGCGAAGCGCGTCCAGAATCTGATCCCGGGCGACGATATCAACGCCGTTCAACGGTTCGTCAAAGAGGATGACATCGGCGCGGCGGGACAGAGTGAGGGCAATCTTCCCCTTGGCGGTCATGCCGGAGGAGAGCTTCGCGATCTTCCGCTTCGGATCCAGGTGGAAGGAGGCGAGCAGTTCAATGAACCGGTCCTCCGAAAAATCTGCAAAAAAGTCGCGGTAATAGTGCCCGGCGCTCTCCCATGTCATATAGGAATAGAAATAGGGTTCGGTGGGCATATAGGCGATGTGCGCCTTGCTTCGGTCCGTCAGCTTCTGCCCCTGGAAAAGGATCTCCCCGGAAGTTGGGCGCGTCAGTCCGGCGGCCAGTTTCATCAGCGTGCTCTTGCCGCTGCCGTTCGGGCCGAGGAGGGCGGTGATTTCTCCCTCCGGAAGCGTCAGACTCAGATCCGAAACCGCGGTGACGCCGCGGTATTTCTTCGTTACATGATCAAATTGCAGCATAAGTTCTCCTGAAAAATTGAATTTGAAACTGCCTGGAGCGGATGCGTTCCGCCTGGTGGATGGGAAGCGTTCCGCGTGGAATCCGGTTCTCTTGTACCGGCGGATAGACCGCTGTATCACAGGCAGTCTACCATAGATTCCTGCCGGCGGCAAGGCACACCGCCGCGCCGGCCTGTTTCGGATCATTCCTGCAGAAAGCTGCTTCCTTCTGCGACCCGGTGTACATCTGACCGGAGAGAATTTCTGGCTGCATCATGCGCCAGTTCCGAACGACTTTGGCGGGTCTGGGACACAGATTCTGCCATTACCTTTCCATAGATCAATGAGATTGTTATAGTCTGTTTCTATATCTCCCCATAAAATAGTCCACTGTCTGGAACGATTGATTTTGCCGCGCGTCATTGTATAATATGCTCATCCGACGGGGAACCGGGAATCGGGGGCTGAAACGAAACCCGGCCCGGTGAACCGCAGAGAATCCGCACGTTTCCTGAAATCCGTCTGCGGACGGTGGGAAACCGGACAAAAGAATTTGTGATAGCCCGAAGGGGCGAAAAGGAGGAAATCATATGAGAAGATGGACGAAGGTACTTGCGGTGGTGACAGCAGCAGCGGCAGCCGTTTCGGGGAGCACACTGGCGTTTGCAGAGGAGGAGACGACGGAGAGCACCGGCGATCTTGAACCGCTGGTCGTCGGAGCGTCTTCCACGCCCCATGCCGAGATTCTGGAGCAGGTCAAGGATGTACTTGCCGATGAGGGATATGATCTGCAGATCAAGGTATTCGATGATTATGTTCTGCCGAATACTGCACTGGCGGACGGAGAACTGGATGCCAACTATTTCCAGCACACTCCGTATCTGGATGCCTTCAATGAGTCCAACGGGACAGACCTGGTTGCCGTGGCAAAGATCCATTATGAGCCGTTCGGTATCTACGGCAACGGTGTGGACAGCCTGGACGACCTGGCAGACGGAGCGACCATTATCATCCCGGCGGATGACAGCAATGAGACCCGCGCGCTTCTTCTTCTGGAGCAGGAGGGACTGATTGACCTGGACGCGGATGCGGATGTCCTGACCGGCATCACCACACTGGATATCACCGATGATCACGGATACAACATCACCGATGTGCAGGCAGATACCGTACCGGCACAGCTGGAGAACAGCGATAAGGGCTCCATCGCCGTCATCAACGGCAACTATGCGCTCGGCGCAGGCCTGAAGGTTTCTGATGCGCTTGCAGTGGAAGATGCCTCCGGCGAGGCAGCGCAGACCTATGCCAACGTGATTGCGGCCAGATCCGAGGATGCGGATTCCGACAAGATTCAGGCTCTGGTGAAGGCACTGCAGACACCGGAGATCGCGCAGTACATGATCGATACCTATGAAGGTGCCGTGCTCCCGGCATTTGATTACGAGGAGGAAGACACTTCGGAAGCGGAGAGCGAGTCCGAGACGGAGACCGTCGAAGCGGAGTAATCGCATCAGGATTTTCTGATATAGAATGAATTCACGCAGAGTCAGCGCCGCGGAAGGGAGAACCCTTCCGCGGCGCTTTCTGCGTAAAAGCGGCTTGTCTTTTCAGGACGGCGGATTTAGAATAGTGGAAATACGGTTCAGGGAGGCAGAATGAAAGACGTACAGCCTTTGATCTTTAATATCCAGAAATTTTCTACACATGACGGGGATGGAATCCGGACGACTGTATTTTTCAAGGGATGTCCGCTGCACTGCCGTTGGTGCCATAACCCGGAAAGCCAGCGCTTTGCGCCGGAGATGGTGGTTTACGCGGACCGGTGTACGGCCTGCGGTGCCTGTGCGGCTGTATGTCCGGCCGGCGCCTGCCGGATCGAGGGCGGGAAGCTTTTCATGGACCGCGAAAAGTGCACGGCCTGCGGTGCCTGCGCGGATGTCTGCGTGCAGAATGCGCGGGAGCTCTCCGGGAAGAGGGTTCCGGTCAGCACACTGGTCAGAGAACTCTGCAAGGACCGGATTTTCTACGAGCAGAGCGGCGGCGGTGTGACGCTCTCCGGCGGGGAGGTCATGGCGCAGCCGGGATTCTCCTATGTGGAAGACCTGTGCCGCCGGCTTCACCGGGAGGGGATTTCCGTCTATATTGATACCTCCGGCGCAGGGCCTTACGAGGCCTTCCACAAGATTCTACCATATACGGATGTTTTTCTGTACGACATCAAAGTGCTGGATCCGGAACCGTTTCGCCGGTGGATCGGCGCGGACGGCGGAGAGGTTTTCACCAATCTGGAGCGCCTGTCGAAGGATGGCGCCGTGATTGACATCCGGATCCCGGTGATCGGCGGCGTGAATGATACAGATCTCTTCTTTGACTCGGTCATCCGGTTCCTCCGGGACCGGAACATCCGCGTGCGCCGCGTCTGTCTCCTCCCGTATCATGACTACGGGAAAACCAAGTACCAGAATCTGGGCAGAACCTTTGAGAATTTCACGGTACCGGATGCCGTGCGCCTGCAGTCGTTCCAGGCACAGCTGGTTCAGGCAGGCTTTGCGGACACTGTGATCGGCGGTTGAACTGGTTTCGAAGCGGAAGACGGCGGTCAATCCGAATGCAGTACCTGTGTCCGGACGCACTGGACCGGCCTGGATTTCGCCGGACATCTATAGGGAACGGATACCGTTATTGTATTTTATACATTTTTTATGCATGACAGGGAGAGAGAGAATCCCTCTCCTGTACAGACGGGAGGAATCGGTATGGCACAGACAGAACATGGCATGAATGAGAGAATCCGGATGCTCCGGAAAATCAGCCATGAGACACAGCCGCATATTGACCTGGAGCGGGCACAGATTGAGACCGAGGTGTATCAGAAATATGAGGGTTCGGTCTCCATTCCAGTGCTCCGCGCGCTGGTGCTCAAAGAGTACTTTTCGCGTAAGACGCTCTATTTCGGCGACGGGGAACTGATCGTCGGGGAGAAGGGCCGGGATCCGCAGAGTTCGCCGACCTTCCCGGAGCTCTGCTGCCATTCCATGGAGGATCTCGATGTGATGAGCAGCCGGAGCCTGGTGAATTTTGCGGTGACGGAGGAGGACCGGAAGATTCAGCGGGAACAGATCATCCCGTACTGGCATAACCGGGCCGTCCGCGAGAAAATTCTCTCCCACATGACCGAAGCGTGGAAAGAATGCTACGAAGCGGGCATGTTCACGGAGTTCATGGAGCAGAGAGGCCCCGGCCATACGGCGGGCGGCAAAAACTTCTATATCAAGGGGTATGAGGATTACAAGCGGGAGATCCAGCAGGCGATCGATGCGCTGGACTACTTCAAGGATCCGGAGGCCTACGACAAGCGGGAAGAGCTCACGGCGATGAAGATCGACTGCGATGCCATCTGCATTCTCGGCAAGCGCTACCACGATCTCGCGCTGGAGAAGGCAGCCGCGGAGACCGATCCGGTCCGGAAGGCAGAACTCCTGCAGATTGCTGAAAACTGCGCGGTCGTCCCGGCGCACAAGCCGGAGACCTACTGGCAGGCGATCCAGATGTACTGGTTTACGCATCTGGGCGTGACGACGGAGCTCAATCCCTGGGACGCGTTCACACCGGGGCGCCTGGATCAGCATCTGTATCCGTTCTATGAGCGGGATACCGAGGCGGGAATCCTGGACGATGACCGGGCACTGGAGCTTCTGGAGTGCCTGTGGGTAAAGTTTTACAACCAGCCGGCGCCGGTTAAGGTCGGCGTTACGCTGAAGGAGAGCGGCACCTATGTGGATTTTGCCAACATCAATACCGGCGGGGTTCAGGCCGACGGCTCGGACGGTGTGAACCCGGTCAGCTACCTGATCTTGGACTGCATGGACGACATGCAGCAGGTGCAGCCAAACTCCAACGTCCAGATCAGCAAAAAGACGCCGGACCGCTTCCTGAAGCGGGCGTGCGAGATCGTCCGCAAGGGATGGGGTCAGCCCGCCTTCTACAATACCGATGAATTGATTGAAGAACTGTTGAATGCGGGAAAATCCCTGACGGACGCCCGCGAGGCGGGGTGCAGCGGGTGCGTGGAGACCGGCGCCTGGGGCAATGAGGCCTATATTCTGACCGGATACCTGAATATCCCGAAGGTGCTGCAGCTGACGCTCTACGACGGCTTTGACAAGGTCTCCGGGAAGCAGATCGGCCTCCATACCGGCCGCGCGGAGGATTTCCACTCTTATGAGGAACTCTGGGATGCCTTCCGGAAGCAGCTGGAATACATCATTGACATCAAAATGCGCGGCAACCTGGTGATCGAAAAGATCTATGCGGAGGAGATGCCGGCGCCGTTCCTGTCGATCTGCACCAACGACTGCATTGCGAAGGGAAAGGACTACAACGCCGGCGGCGCGCGGTACAACACCAGCTATATCCAGGGCGTCGGAATCGGAACCATCACGGACAGTCTGTCCGCGATCCGGTACAACGTCTTCGACCATCACAAGTTCACGATGCAGCAGCTGATTCAGGCGCTGGACGACAACTTCGACGGCCATGCCGACATCCTCAATCTGGTGCGCAATCATACGCCCAAATACGGCAATGATGACGACTATGCGGATGACATCATGAAGGCGGTCTTCGGCGAATACCGGGACGCCATCACCGGGCGCCCGAATATCCGCGGCGGGGAATATCACATCGACATGCTTCCGACGACCTGCCATGTCTACTTCGGCGATGTCTGCATGGCAAGCCCCAACGGCAGGCTGGCGCACAAACCTGTGTCGGAGGGCATTTCCCCGGAGAAGGGAGCCGACACCAACGGCCCGACCGCGGTCATCAAATCCAGCGCAAAGATGGATCACTGCTCCACCGGCGGGACGCTGCTCAACCAGAAATTCACGCCTGCCGCGCTTGCGGGGCAGCAGGGCATCGACCATCTTGCCGCGCTGATCCGCTCGTATTTTGCGCTCGACGGCCATCACATCCAGTTCAACGTGATTGACCGGGAGACGCTGATCGACGCCAAGCGGCATCCGGAGGAACACCGGGACCTGATCGTCCGCGTTGCGGGATACAGCGACTATTTCCGGAATCTGAGCGATGCGCTGCAGGATGAGATCATCGCGAGAACCGAACAGTCCTTCCATTAAGCAGAAGACAGAGAAGCAGTCAGGGGGACAGGGACGGCTGGCAGCCGTCCCTGCCCCTTCTGCCGGGTACGGTGAACAGTCCCTGTCGGTGGGCAGGCGGACCATCCGGCAGCTTCCATTGGGCCGGACCGACAGATTCCGCACAGCCGTCGCACGGCCGTGCCGGAATGAAATAAGGCTGTGCCGAGGTGCTACAAATGAATATATACACAATCGGCTGAGTATCTTTGGCGAAATAACCGCAGAAATTGTTGAAAAATGCAGGATATTGTTGCCATATGCATACTTGCATTTTATCGGCCACGGCCTTATAATAGCGAAAGTCTGAGAGAGGGCGACACTGGATCCGCGAGTGGATTTCTGTTCCGGAGCGCAGGCCTGCCGCAATCGGAGATCACAGAACTCTCAAGTACAGGAGGAAAACAAGCATGGCAAAGAAATATAATAAAATCGTTCTCGCTTATTCCGGCGGACTGGATACGTCCGTCCTGATTCCGTGGCTGAAGGAGCACTACGGTGCTGAGATTATCGCGGTATCCGCGGACGTCGGTCAGGGGGCAGGCGAGCTGGAGGGCCTTGAGGAAAAGGCGAAGGCAACCGGCGCTTCCAAGCTGTACATTCTGGATCTCAAGAAAGAGTTCGCGGAGGACTTCATCGTTCCGACGATCAAGGCCGGCGCAAATTACGAAAAGTATCTCCTGGGCACCTCCTTTGCGCGTCCGCTGATCGCCAAGCACATGGTGGAGATCATGAAGAAGGAAGGCGCGGATGCCATCGCCCACGGCTGCACCGGCAAGGGCAATGACCAGGTCCGCTTTGAGCTGGCCATCCAGCACTTCGCACCGGGCACGGATGTCATCGTTCCGTGGCGCTTCTGGGAGCTCACCTCCCGCGACAAGGAGATCGATTACGCCGAGGCGCATCACATTCCGCTTAAGATCAACCGCCAGACCAACTACTCCAAGGACAAGAACATGTGGCATTTGAGCCACGAGGGTCTGGATCTGGAGGATCCGGCCAACGAGGCGCCGATCAACAAGCCGGGCTTCCTGGAGCTGGGTGTTTCCCCGGAGCAGGCACCGGATCAACCCACCTATGTCACCATTCACTTCGAGAAGGGCGTTCCGACCGCGGTGAACGGCGAAGAGATGGATGCGGTGAAGATCATCGAGACGCTGAACAAGGTCGGCGGCGCGAACGGTGTCGGCATTCTCGATATCGTTGAGAACCGTCTGGTCGGCATGAAGAGCCGCGGTGTCTACGAGACACCGGCCGGCACCATCCTGTATGCGGCGCATGACCGTTTGGAGGAGATCACCCTCGACAAGGATACGAAGCACTTCAAGAACATCGCGGCACAGAAATTTGCCGAGCTGGTGTATGACGGCGAGTGGTACACACCGCTGCGCAAGGCGCTTTCCGCCTTTGTGGATTCCACGCAGGAGGCTGTGACCGGCGATGTGAAGCTCAAGCTCTACAAGGGCAACATCATTCCGGCTTCCGTCACCTCTCCGTTCAGCCTGTATTCTTCCGGCATGGCGACCTTCAGCGAGGATGATGTCTACAACCAGGCGGATTCCGCAGGCTTCATCAGCCTGTTCGGCCTTCCGATCAAGGTGCGCGCGATGAAGGATGAGCAGCTGTTCGACAAAACCGGGAAACACTACCCGTCGCTGGATGAAGATTGATCAGAGAAACAAACCGAGAGCGGCAGTTCATCTGCCGCTCTCGTCGGTTATCCATCTACAGGAGGAAAATATGCAGAAACTCTGGGGCGGACGGTTCAGCAAGGCGACTGACCATGAAGTGGACGATTTCAACGCATCCATTTCGTTTGACAGCCGTCTCTACCGGGAAGACATCACCGGATCCATCGCACACGCAAAGATGCTCGGCAGGCAGGGAATCATTTCCAGGGAGGATGCGGAAAAGATCACGGCCGGCCTGGAAGGAATCCTTGCGGACATTGAGGCGGGGAAGGTCGAATTTTCCGAGGAGTATGAAGACATCCACATGAATGTGGAAGCACTTCTGACAGAGCGCATCGGCGAGGCCGGAAAACGCCTTCACACCGCGAGATCCCGCAATGACCAGGTCGCCCTGGATATGCGCATGTATGTGAAAAAGGAGATCCGGGAGATCCGGTCCATGATCCTGGAGATGCTGACGGCGCTGTCGGAGAGCGCAAAGCAGAATCTGCACACGGTCATGCCGGGATATACCCATCTGCAGCGCGCGCAGCCGGTGACCTTCGCACATTATATGATGGCCTACGCACAGATGCTCCGGCGCGATGTGCTCCGCCTGGAGGATACCTATGCGCGGATGGACGAGATGCCGCTGGGCTCCGGGGCGCTGGCAACCAGCACCTATCCGATTGACCGGGATTATGTGCGGGCAGAGCTGGGCTTTGCCCGGATCACCGAGAACTCCATCGACGGGGTATCGGACCGCGATTACTGCGTCGAGCTTGCGTCTGATCTGTCCATCCTGATGATGCATCTGTCCCGGCTTTCCGAGGAGATTGTGCTCTGGAGCTCCTCGGAGTTTAAATTCGTTGAGCTGGACGATGCCTTCTCCACGGGATCCTCGATCATGCCGCAGAAGAAAAATCCGGATGTCTGCGAACTGATCCGCGGAAAGACCGGACGCGTGTACGGATCCCTGACGGCGCTCCTCACGATGCTCAAGGGGCTTCCGCTTGCCTACAATAAGGATATGCAGGAAGACAAGGAGGCGGTCTTCAATGCGGTGGATACCGTGAAGATGTGTCTGAAGTGCCTGATCCCGATGTTCCGGACGATGAAGGTCCTTCCGGAGAACATGAAGCGGGCGGCGGAGCACGGATTTATCAACGCCACCGACTGCGCGGATTATCTGACCAAGAAGGGAGTTCCCTTCCGGGACGCGCACCGGATTTCCGGGGAACTGGTCGCGGAATGTGTTCAGAAGGGGAAAGCGCTCTCCGAGCTTTCGCTGGCGGAATACAAGGCCCATTCGGAGGTGTTTGACGAGGATATCTATCAGGCCATTGATCTGCACACCTGTGTGGAGGGGAGATGCGTTCCCGGCGGTCCTGCACCGGCAGAGGTGGAGCGGCAGATTGCCTCGATGGATCACTTTATTCAGGAGCATTCGATTTCCGGGGAAGAAGAATAAAACGCCGCACGCCCGGGAGATCGGCAAAAATGGTCGAATTGTCAATGGATCGACAGGGCACAGGGACCCGGCCGAATGGCCGGATCCCTGTGTCCTGTCTTTTTGCACGGCGCAGAGCAGTGGATCTTTGGCATTCCGGGCAGCGGCAATCTGACCTTTTCCGGACTGACTGCCGATGCGGCAATGCCGCAGACGGTTGCGTGAAAATATTGTGTAAAAATCATAAATCTATGGAAAACCTCTCCCCATTTTTTGCTGTTTATGATATACTCAAACCAGTGAAACGTCTCAGGATCCGCAATGCTGCGGAAGAAGACCATTCATTTCGGAACCACAGAGATATCTGAATCAGTTCAACAGGGAGGAAAAGGAAAAACATGGCAAAGGAAATGATCGCAATGCTCCTTGCCGGGGGACAGGGCTCCAGATTGTATGCACTTACACAAAAGCTCGCCAAGCCGGCGGTTCCTTTTGGCGGAAAGTACCGTATCATCGACTTTCCGCTGTCAAACTGTGTGAATTCCGGCATTGACACTGTCGGAGTCTGCACACAGTATCAGCCGCTCGTTCTGAACGAGTATATCGGCAACGGGCAGCCGTGGGATCTGGACCGTCTGCACGGGGGCGTTCACGTGCTGCCGCCGTATCAGAAGGCATCCGGTTCGGACTGGTATAAAGGCACGGCCAATGCCATTTACCAGAACATTCCGTTTATCGAGAGATACAGTCCGAAATATGTCATCATTCTCTCCGGCGATCAGATCTGTAAGCAGGATTACAGCGATTTTCTTCGTTTCCACAAGGAGAAGAATGCCGAGTTTTCTGTCGCCGTCATGGAGGTGCCGTGGGATGAGGCATCCCGCTTCGGCCTGATGGTGACTGACGAGGATGACCGGATTAACGCGTTCCAGGAGAAACCGAAGAATCCGAAATCTAACCTTGCATCCATGGGCATTTACATCTTCAACTGGGACATCCTGAAGAAGTACCTGACAGAGGATGAGCAGGACCCGAATTCGGAGAATGACTTCGGCAAGAACATTATTCCCAACCTCCTGAAGGACAACCGCAGAATGTACGCTTATCATTTCAACGGCTACTGGAAGGATGTCGGGACGATCAGTTCCCTCTGGGAGGCCAACATGGAGGTGCTGGATCCTGAGCACAGCGGCATCAACCTCTTTGATGACGACTGGAAAATCTACAGCCGCAACGCCGGCCTGCCGGGCCACAAGATCGGCGTGGACGCCGTGCTGGAAAATTCCATGGTCACGGATGGCTGCCGGATTGACGGCACGGTAAAGCACTCGGTGATCTTCTCCGGCGTCACGGTCGAGAAAGGCGCCGTCGTGGAAGACGCGGTTGTAATGGGCGGCACGGTCATTCGCGCCAATGCGGTGGTAAGGCACTGCATCATTGCGGAAAATGTTGTGATCCGGGAGAACGCCGTGGTCGGCGCAATGCCTGAGGGAGATGAAAAGGCAGTTGCCACCGTTGGTTCCGGTGTAACCATCGGCATCGGGGCGAAAGTAGGTCCGACCGCCATGGTCAGAGAAGATGTAAAGGACGGTGAAGAGGTATGATGAATTCGTACGACGATGCTCTCGGCATCATTTTCCCGAACAGCTATGATTCACTGGTTCCGCAGCTTGTGACCGAGCGCTCCATGGCTTCCATTCCGTTCGGAGCCCGTTACAGAATGATTGACTTCATTCTGTCCTCGATGGTCAACAGCGATATTGACAACATCGCCATCATTGTCAGACAGAACTATCATTCCCTGATGGATCATCTGGGAACCGGCCGCGAGTGGGATCTGGCCCGCAAGAACGGCGGCCTGAATATCTTCCCGCCTTATGCGGAAAAAACGGTCAAGGTTTATACCGGCCGCGTGGAGGCGCTGGAGAGCATTCTGCTGTTCCTGCGCTCCCAGAAGGAAAAATATGTCGTCCTGACGGATGCCAACCTGGCGGTCAATTTTGACTTCCGGGAGATGATCCGCAGGCACACGGAATCCGGTGCAGACATCACGATTGCCTACCAGCGCACCGAGATCCCGGAGGGGCTGATCCGGCCGAACGAGATTGCCCAGGATCTGTATTATACCCTGGCACTGGACGGCACGAGAGTCAACAAGATCTACATGAACCAGACGACGCCCGGCATCAAAAACCTGGCGATGAATATCTACATTGTGGACCGGGAGCTTCTGATCGACCTGATCAATACCGCCTATGTGCGCGGTATGAGCTATTTTGAGCGCGATATCATTGCGGACCGCCTGGATGAGCTCAACGTGCAGGGATACGAGTATGACGGATATGTGGCCCGGATTACGGACATGAAGAGTTATTTTGATGAGAACATGAAGCTTCTGGATGACAGGAACCTGGATGCCCTGTTCTCGGGAAATACCATCTACACCAAGATTCGTGACGATAACCCGACACGATATATCGGCAATGCTGTGGCAAAGAATGTGATGGTGGCCGATGGCTGCGTCATCGAGGGAACCATTGAAAACAGCATCCTGTTCCGCGGCGTGAAGATCGGAAAAGGCGCGGTCGTGAAAAACTGCGTGCTGATGCAGGATACGGTGGTGGGAGAGAAGGTAATGCTTGACCACGTCATCACCGACAAGAATGTCACGATCTCCGCGGGGAAAGAGCTGGTCGGAACCGCGTCCTTCCCGGTCTACGCCGAGAAGTACAGAAAGATCTGACAGAGCCGGAAGCAGTTACGGTGCCGCCCGGCCGGATCGTGTGAGATCTGCGCAGCCTGGCAAAAGCGGTGACTCATACAGAGAAAAGCAGCCCGGAAAGAATGATTCTGCTGGAATCATTCTCTCCGGGCTTTTCTGATACAGTAAATTACAGCAGCGGGATTCCTGCTTCCCTGCAGGCTTCCTGTACATCCGCTGGCCAGATGGAACACTGCACCTCGCCGATATGCGCCTTGCGCAGGAAGAACATGCAGATGCGGGATTGGCCGATACCACCACCGATGGTGTAAGGCACTGTTCCGTCGATGACCGCTTTCTGGAAGGGGAGGGAAGCTCTCTCCGGGCAGCCTGCCTTGTCGAGCTGGTAGAGAAGCGCATCCTTATCCACGCGGATTCCCATCGAGGAGAGTTCCAGCGCGATATCCAGAATCGGATAATAGACTAGGATATCCGCATTCAGCGACCAGTCATCGTAATCCGGTGCGCGTCCGTCGTGCGGTTCGCCGTTTGCCAGCTTGTCGCCGATCTGCATAATGCAGGCGGCGCCGTGATCTTTTGTAAACCGGTATTCCCGCGCCTTCGGGGGCAGATCAGGATACATCGCCAGAAGATCTGAGGATTTGATGAAGGCGATTTCCCGCGGAAGGATCTCCTGAATGTAGTCGTATTGGATCGCCATGTACATCTCGGTCTTCCGCAGAACGGAATAGACTTTATTGACGACTTCCTTCAGCGTATTCAGGGTGCGTTGCTCCCGGGTGATGATCTTCTCCCAATCCCACTGATCGACAAAGAGCGAATGAATGTTGTCAGTGATCTCATCCCGGCGGATGGCATTCATGTCGGTATAGAGACCTTCCCCGACGGCAAAGCCGTACCGGCCCAGCGCATAGCGCTTCCACTTGGCAAGAGACTGTACGACTTCGGCTTTTTTGTCATTCTGTTCCAGAATCCCGAAAGATACCGGGCGCTCGATGCCGTTCAGGTTGTCGTTCAGACCCGTATCGGGGTCGACAAAGAGCGGTGCGGATACGCGCTGCAGGTTCAATTCTCTGGACAGGAGATTCTGAAAGAAATCCTTCACTGTTTTGATGGCGGTCTGCGTGTCATGAAGGTTGAGGCCCGGCCGGTAGTTTTCCGGGAGAGTCAGATTGCTCATGGGTTTGCCTTTCTGTAAAATGGTTGAAAAGGGATGAGAAACAGGAAGATACGGCGGGCAGCTGCTGAAACGTCAGGCTTCCAGAAGCGTATATCCCAGAGACTTGAGGCAGGATTCCACCTCCGGCACGCCCTCCGTGTGCATGACCATGATCGGCATGCCGGTACTGCGGTTGTAGCACAGGTAAATGTAGTCGATATTGATGTTGCTCTCCAGGCAGGAGCGGAGAAGCTGATTCAGAGCGCCCACATGGTCATCCAGCTCTACGCCGAGAACGAGAGTGACGCGGCACATGTACCCGGCGGCTTTCAGCTTGTCCACTGCGATTTCCGGCTGGTCCACCACCATCCGGATGATTCCGTACTCGGCACTGTCGTTTGTGACGGACCCGAGAATATTCACATGGTATTCTTTCAGCAGTGATGTAATCTCGAGAAAAGCTCCTTTTTTGTTCTCTGCGTAAATCGAAACCTGCTTCAGCATGATTCTTTCCTCCTTCGTCAGTGACCGATTTCTTCCAGAAACCGGAAGACGTCTCTCAGATAGTTCTGAAGAATCTCGTTCTTTTCCCGGTAGATTTCGTGCTTTGCCGGGTAGGATATCAACCTGCCGGACGGCACGCGTCGGATGAACTGATTCTGCGCCGGGAGCGAAACCGTCTGATCCAGCTCCGCCTGGAGCAGAAGAACCGGCATTGTCAGTTTCGCCGCGTTTTTCATCAGACGGGCATCCATTTTCAGGCTTTCCGCGGCCCATCCGTAGGTTCCGCCGTCGGTCTGGATTTCCCGGTTCCCGTTCTGCAGATTCTGGTAATAATCAAAGCGGGCACGGGACTGGGTGTTGCTCTCCTCGAACGTGTAGGTACCGTCGTAGGGATGGTATCCGGGGAGCGGCTTTGTATACTGGCCGCTCAGCTTCATCCAAACGCCTAAAAGCCTTGCAGCCGGGACAGGCATGGAACCTGTCAGCGGCAGAATCATCGGGGAAGACAGGATCAGTTTTCGAATCGATGCGGCCCGCTCCTCCACGGAGACGGCAGCGATGGCACCTCCCATGGAATGACCGAGAACAATCAGCGGAAGGCCGGGAAATTTTTCCGCGGTTTGATCGATCAGTGCACAGAAATCATCGCGGTAGGTCTGCCAGTGATCGATATGCACCAGAGAGGGATCCTGTACCAGACGGAAGCTTTTCCCGTGACCCGCGTGATCCGGGATGATCACGGCATAATCCTTCTGATAAAAATACCACGCGAGCTCATGAAATTTCAATGCGCTTTCCGTAAATCCATGGGAGAGGATCAGAACGGACTTCGGATGTGCGGGGGTGAACTGCTCCACATACAGCTTTCTCCCCGGGATACGCTCCAGAAAGAATTCCTTTCTGCACGCGGCAAGCGCCGGTTCCACGGTTTTCTGCATGATTTCTGAATAATGATCCTCGGGAAGCGGGATCTGGTTTGCGGCAGTTTCTTCCATAATTTAAGTGTTGTCTCCTTGCTGAAAAGGTTTCAATCTTCTGCTGATTCATGAAAACGCATTCACCGTTTCAGACTGAGCTTTATCTTAGTACAGACGGATAACCGTGTCAAGAAAGGACATGTGCCGAAACGGCACGGGGAGTGGGCAGGAGCTCGAAACAGCGGGAGAGCGCGGGTTCGTTCGTGCAGACGCGCGTTCCGGCAGAATGACGAAAAAGGGGGGATCCTGCGCCGAAAGGGCGATTTTTAGGCAAAAACAACAGATTCCATCCAAAATAGCACAGAATCAGGCATAGAAAAAACGGCAAAAGCAACATAAAAAATGCGAAATCGGATAAAATCAGCCGATCCGTCTTGACGCAGCTGGCAAAACTGTGTATCATATTGTTCAGAAAAATGGACAGCATGAAATTCTATATATCTTTTCCGCGGAGAGACCATCCATCCCTGATCAATTCGACGGAAAAATGTTGGAAGTTCCCTTCGGCATTCAGCAAAATGCTCTGCTCCATTTTAATCATTTCCAATCAGATAGGAGGATCCAATGAGCGTTCGATCCGAAAACAAAGTCGTCGTGAAGACGAACATCACGTGGAAGAAAGCCTGGCATCGCGACTGGCAGCTGTATCTGATGCTGCTGTTCCCGATCGTTCTGGTTTTCCTGTTCAATTATGCTGCGTATCCGGGACTCCGCATGGTCTTTATGGATTACAAACCGGCAAAGGGTTATGCCGGCAGCAAATGGGTGGGCTGGCAGACCTTCCAGAAGGTGTTCAAGGATCGCGATTTCATCCGCTCCCTCCGCAATTCCATCGTGTTCAACCTGCTGGATCTGGCGTTCAGCTTCCCGATGCCGATTATTCTGGCGCTGATGCTCAACGAACTCCGGTTCCCGCGGTTCAAGAAAGTTACGCAGACGATCCTGTATCTGCCGCATTTCCTGTCCTGGGTTATCGTCGGCAGTGTCGCTTACCAGCTGTTCAAGCCGGACAGCGGCATCATCAATGTCATTCTGCGGGACGACCTGCACTGGATTGACAGCGGCATTCCGTTCCTGACCGAGAAATGGCACTGGGCATGGAGCTACCTGCTGATCGGCGTATGGCAGAGCATGGGATGGGGCACCATCCTCTATCTGGCAGCAATCACCAGTATCAGCGGTGATCTGTACGAGGCCGCGATGATCGACGGCGCGTCCCGCTGGCAGCGGATGATCCACATCACCCTGCCGGGCATCAAGAGCACGATTGTCACCCTCCTCATCATGCAGCTCGGAAAACTCATGAACAGCAACTTCGAACGGCTGGATGTCTTTGGCAATACACAGGTGCGAGAGTTCCAGTATCAGCTGGCCATCTACATCTACGAAAAAGGTCTGCAGGCGTCCAAGTTCAGCATGTCTACCGCTGTCGGCCTGTTCCAGTCTCTGGTCGGCCTGATTCTGGTTCTCCTTGCTGACCGCTTTGCGAAGCTGCTCGGCGAAGAAGGACTGCTGTAAGGAGGTACGGAAATGGGAAAAAAGCATAATAATAACGAAGAAGAAAATACCGTCGGCGACGGGAGCCGGGCCATCATCAAGTATCATGTCAGTGATTTTGTCATCGTCATTATCCTGACACTCCTCTGCCTGACCTGCATCCTTCCATTTATTCATCTGTTTGCAAAATCGTTCTCCAGCAACACGGCGGTTATGCAGAAGTCTGTCTTCCTCTGGCCGAAGGGCTTCAACACAAAGGCATACCACTCTATCTTTTCGGATGGCGGAATGATTCATTCCATGCTGTACAGTGTGGTTGTCGTTCTGATTTTCACCGCACTTGGCATGGTTGCCTGCACCTGTGCCGCTTATCCGCTCTCCAAGAAGAGACTGAAGGGCAGATCAGTGTTCACATTCCTTCTGATGTTCCCGATGTATTTCGGCGCAGGTCTGATTCCGTCCTACCTGCTCTATAAGGATCTGCATCTTCTGGACACCATGTGGGTTCTGATTCTTCCGCTGATCTACTCTGCGTACAACATGCTGATCATGAAGACCTATTTCCAGAGCAGCATCCCGGACAGCCTGGAGGAGGCTGCCTTCCTGGACGGCGCATCCAACATGCAGATTCTGTTCAAGGTGGTGCTTCCGCTGTCCAAGCCGATTCTGGCGACGCTTTCCTTGTTCTATGCGGTGGGCCGGTGGAATTCTTACGCAGACAACAAATACTATATCCGCAGTGAGGGCCTGAAGATGATTCAGTACAAGCTGTATCAGATGGTCAGTTCCGCAACCGAGGCACAGACCGCAACTCTGTCCGAGGCATCGCAGGTCACTTCCACACCGGAAGTTCTGCAGGCGGCATCCATCATGTTCGTCACAATCCCGATCATCTGCGTGTACCCGTTCCTGCAGAAATACTTCGTGAAGGGCGTCATGGTCGGAGCTGTGAAGGGCTGAACGGATTCATCGGATTCCTGCGCAGAGGTGCCGTATTCACATCCGCGGGGCAATGCTTGAAATTTTCACGGCTTCTTCTGTGGTTTGGAGCCGTACCCGCATCTGCGGGGATGATATACTTTCGCTTTTTCAGAGACACTGCCGGTGAAGCAGATTGCCGGTGCAGAATAAAGGAGGATCACTTATGAGAAAAGAGCTTCGTACCCTTTCCGCCATTGCGCTGTCCGCAGCAATGGCAGCCGGAGCAGCGGTTCCGGTACTTGCCGAGGAGACAACCGGTGCAGAGCAAACAGCGGATACCACCAACTGGGAGCCGTTCGCTGAGACGGTGGAATTGCAGATCCCGGTTTACGACCGCGGCGTTGAGGGGGTGCCGGATGTCACGAACAACTACTGGACCAACTGGATCCAGGAGAACTTCGGTGACAAGTACAACATCAAGGTCACCTATGTACCGATCACCCGTTCGGATGTGCTGACTTCCTATTCTCTGTTGGCAGCGGCGGGAGACCTTCCCACCATCCTGGAGGAGTATGATTATCCGAAGGTCGCCCAGTGGGCCAACGACGGATATCTGCGCACCTTCAACATGGATGACTTTGCAGCAGTTGCACCGACCTATTATCAGAGAATGGTGGACAACAACCAGCTGCAGTATACGCAGATGAACGGAGAAACCTATTTCTGCTGCGCGCTTCGTCCGTATTACAACACGTCCTATACCTTCCAGACCTTCGTCCGCATGGACTGGCTGAAGCAGGTCGGCTATGATCACGTCCCGATGACCCGCGATGAGTATGTGGATGCCATGACCAAGATCATGGACGCCGGAATCTGCGCGCATCCGGGCGGGGGCACCATGGTGACCGGCATCGGCTCCGACCAGAGCTATGATTACCGCCAGTGGCCGCTGAACGAAGAGGAATGGGCGATGTACGGCGATTACAACATTCCGGCGTTCGGCTGGTATCCGAACAAGCAGTTCCTGTATTACGCAAACCAGGATTACAACAACGGCATCACCAATCCGGAGTATTACCTGATCGACACGGAGCAGGAGAAGACCAACTTCATCAACGGCGAATCCTATTCCTACAGCGGATACATCTCCGCAAGCATGGACTGGCTGACGGCTTTCTATGACGCCAATCCGGACGCGGAGCTTGCCATCAAGCCGGTTGTCAGTGAAACCGATCCGACCACGGGCCAGACCCCTGGCTACCGTACAGACAATCCGTTCGGTATGATGGTCGGATTCTCCAATAATGCGACGGACGATGAAGTGAAGGCCGCCTGGATGTACATGGAGTGGCTTACCCAGCCGGATAACCTCTTTACCTTCCAGTGGGGCATTGAGGGAGAGAACTTCAATTATGATGACAAGGGTCTTCCGGTTTCTGTAACGGATTACAGCGGAGATTATGTTCAGGGCTATAACAACAACAAGGACTACTGGTCCATCACCATTGAGGCCAGAAATGCCGGAACCATCGAGGATATCATCTCCAACAACCTTCCGCATGACCTGCCGCAGGACTTCACGCAGGATATTGTTGACTGGTATTACGACAAGGTGAAGGTCGCAGAGGCCGGCTGGGGGATTCCGAACTGCCTGTATTCTGTCACGATTGATTCCGAGACGGAATATCAGCAGACACTGACCGAACTCTATAAGGAGATCCGCGATGAAGTGACCATGTGCACCCCGGAGGAATTCGACGCCAAGTACGAGGAAGACGCACAGCGCTTCATGGATGCCGGATATGGCGAGATTACAGAAGAGCGCAAAGAAGCCTATGAGGCCGGAAACTCCACCAAGCTCCCGAATACGGAGGCTTCTGAGGTTACTCTGGACGACTGAGACTGACAGCCGCCGGGACACTGCTCTTTGAGAAGGAAGTACCGCGGTTTGCTTTACAGCCGCGATCAATACCGGGCCCGCCGGAAGCGGGCCCGGATCAAAGGAGGATATCAAGAAATGAGGAAAAACTGGAAAGCAATGTCTGCGCTGGCTCTGACCGGTGTGATGGCAATCGGTATGGCGATGCCTGCTTTCGCGGAAGAGACCACAGAGGCCGCTGAAACCGGCACCACGGATCCCGACTGGGAGCCGTTTGCCGACACGGTGGAGCTGCAGATCCCGGTTTATGACCGCGGCGTCGAGGGTGTTCCGGATGTCACGAACAATTACTGGACCAACTGGATTCAGACGAACTTCGGCGACAAGTACAACATTAAAGTAACGTATGTCCCGATCACCCGTTCGGATGTGCTGACTTCCTATTCGCTGCTGGCGGCATCCAACGACCTGCCGACCGTCCTGGAGGAGTATGATTATCCGAAGGTCACGCAGTGGGCAAACGACGGCTACATGCGCACGTTTGACATGGAGGAGTTCGCCAAGGTCGCGCCGACCTATTATCAACAGATGGTGGACAACGGCCTGGACCAGTATTCCCAGATGGGCGGGGAAACCTACTTCGTCGCAGCACTGCGGCCGAATTACAATACCGAGTATACCTTCCAGACCTTCGTCCGTATGGACTGGCTGAAGCAGGTCGGATATGACCACGTTCCGACAAACCGCGAGGAGTATGTGGACGCCATGACCAAGATCATGGATGCCGGCATCTGCGAGCATCCGGGCGGCGGGTCCATGGTGACCGGCGTCGGATCCGACCAGAATTATAATTACCGTGAGTGGCCGCTCGATGAGGAAGAGTGGGCAATGTACGGCGACTACAACATTCCGTCTCTCGGATGGGAGCCGAACAAGAAGGTTCTGTACTATGCAAACCAGGACTACAACAGCGGCATTACCGATCCGGAGTATTATCTGATCGACGATGAGCAGGCAAAGACCAACTTCATCAACGGCAAGAGCTATTCCTACAGCGGATATACGTCCGCGACGATGGACTGGCTGACCTCCTTCTATGAGACCAATCCGGACGCGGAGCTTGCCATCAAGCCGGTTGTCACACAGTCTGATGAGACATCCGGAGAGACCCCGGGATACCGTATCGACAATCCGTTCGGCATGCTGATCGGATTTGCAAATGATGCGACGGACGACGAGATGAAGGCTGCCTGGATGTACATGGAATGGCTCATCCAGCCGGACAACCTCTTCACGTTCCAGTGGGGCTACGAGGGCGAGAACTTCAATTACGACGACAACGGACTGCCGGTCACTGTGTCGGATTACGACGGTGAATACAAGCAGGGCTACAACAACAACAAGGATTACTGGTCCATCATCAAGGAAGGCCGTCAGGCCGGAACGATGGAGGATCAGGTCTCCGCAATGCTGCCGCACAACCTCAAGCAGGATTTCACCGAGGATGTGGTGAACTACTACAACACCAAGTCCAAGGTGGCGGAAGCAGGCTGGGGCATCCCGAACCCGATGTACTCTGTCACCATCGATGCGGAAGTGGAATATCAGCAGACACTGGTCGAGCTCTACAAGGAGCTTCGCGATGAGCTGACGATGTGCAGCCCGGACGAGTTTGATGCCAAGTACGAAGAGGCAGCAAAGCAGTATGCGGATGCCGGCTACGCAGAAGTCACCGAGCAGAGAAAAGAGGCTTACGAGGCCGGAAACTCCACGAAGCTTCCGAACACCGAGGCGTCCGAGGTCCAGCTGGATCAGTAACGGCATGAGCCAATGCGGCAGGCTTTCCGGTGCGGATTGCCTGTCAGAAGGCAGGACAATTCCTAATTTATGATTCATAGTAGTCTCAATGCAGCAAGGCCCGGCAGGAAACTGCCGGGCCTTGCTGCATAGTTTCTGTTGTACCATGCTGCGGCAAGCTGCATGATATAAAATTTTCTATTATATTCCGATGACGATTTCCTGCAAGGGGTTTTTCGGAAAAAATTGCAAATTATTAAGAAAAATGCTATAATAGAATTCGAACGGGCTTGTCAGACTGTTCTTTGGTCCGAAATCCATCGGATCCGGCTTTGTATGGACGAGGTGAGGTGAATTCATGTTCAAGATCGGCGATTATGTCGTTTACGGGATCGACGGCGTCTGCAGAGTAGGTGCGGTCGGACCCATCACAATGATGAATGGCGAAACTACGGAGAAACCCTATTATACGCTGGTTCCGGTTTATGCGGAGGGATCGACTGTCTATTCACCGGTTTCCAACCAGAAGGTTGTGATGCGGAAAATCCTCACGCGCGAGGAGACCAACGATCTGATCAAAGACATTCCCGGGATGAAGCCTCTGGATGTGCCGGATGAAAAATCCCGTGAGAAGGTTTATAAATCAGCCATCCAGAGCTGCGACTGCAGGGAGCTGGTCCGGCTGATCAAGACCGTCTATTTCCGTAAGGAACATCGTCTTTCCCGTGGGAAGAAATCCACGGCTGTGGACGAAAAGTATTATCACGCAGCGGAGGACCAGCTCTACGGGGAGCTTGCGATCCCGCTGCAGATTGACCGCTCGAAGGTCAGGGAATATATTGCGGAATCAGTTGGCGATCCGGTGGAAAATCCGGATGAGCAGTGAAAACCAGCTGTGTTTTAGCGCGGCTTTTGATGAAGTGCTCCTGGCGGAGAATCCCTCCGCCGGGGGCTTTTTTTCGTGAACAAATCTTTACGGAATCATTACAAAACGTCGTTTTCGGTTGATGATTTCCGGAAATCAGTGTAGAATTGCACCAGAAGAGAAGCTGTGAAAGCTTTGTGTAACGCCGCGGCGCTCCAGGAAAGACAGGGGAAAACCGACCGGAGAGCGTTTCGCGGTTTGTTATCCGGCAGGGCGGAAATGCGGGTCAGACAGGAGGTCGGGAAGATGACAGAACATGTGGTCCATCCGTTTCCGCCTCTGTATGACAGTTCATCAGAGATTCTGATTTTGGGAAGTTTCCCGAGCGTGAAAAGCCGGGAGGGACAGTTCTTTTACAATCACCCGCAGAATCGTTTCTGGAAGGTGCTTGCGGCACTGGAAAACACGCCGGTGCCGGTTACCATTCCGGAGAAGAAGCAGTGGATCCTGTCTCACCAGTTTGCGCTCTGGGATGTGATCCAGGAATGTGACATCGAAGGTTCCAGCGATGCTTCGGTGCGGAATGCCGTGCCGACGGATCTGTCGGTCATTCTGCGGAATGCGCCGATCCGGCGGATCCTGGTCAACGGGAAAACGGCAGACCGCCTGTTTCAGCATTATCAGCGCCAGAAGACGAGCCTGCCGGAGTTTGGTTGCCCTTCCACCAGCCCGGCCAATGCCGCATGGCATCTTCCCGATCTGATCCGGGCGTGGGGAGAAGCGATGAGGCGACCGCTGCCGGCGGAAGCCGGCGGAGAGAAGAGGTGATTCAGTGATGGTAACAATCGAAAATGAACAGCGGAAGGTTGTCATTTCGGAACACGGGGCAGAGCTTCAGTCCATAGTGAATCAACAGACCGGCCGCTCCTATCTGTGGTACGGCGATCCGGCATACTGGAGCCGTCGGTCCCCGGTTCTTTTCCCCTTTGTGGGTCAGGTTTATCAGAAAAAATACCGGACAGGCGGGAAAACCTATCCGATGAGCCAGCACGGTTTTGCCAGAGACCGGGATTTTACATGTGCAAAGCTCTCTGAGAATGCCGCTTCCTTTGTACAGACATCGGATTCACAGACGCGTTCTGTCTATCCTTTTGCTTATTGCCTGCAGATCAGTTACCACCTGGAAGGTCATTCCCTGTTCGTCCGGTGGCAGGTGACCAATGAGGGAACGGAAGAGATGCCTTTTTCCATCGGCGCCCATCCGGCATTCCTGTGCCCTCCGTCCGATGAGAATGGCAAACTGGAATCCTGCAGCATTGTATTTCGCCGGGAGGACGGCAGTACGCCGGACGCCTTAGTCAGCCGCACGATTGATCCTGACAGCGGGACGGTCGGAAAGAAGCTACGCCAGTATGCACTGCAGGATGGCCGGCTTCCGGTGACGGAGCATCTCTTCGACGAGGATGCATTGATCTTAGAGAACCGGCAGGCAGCGGATGTTGCGCTGGCGGACGGCAGCGGGCATGAATTTGTCCGCGTCCGGTTCCCGGAACCTCTCTTCGGCGTCTGGTCCCCGGCGGGGAAACATGCGCCGTTTGTCTGCATCGAGCCATGGTATGGACGATGCGATGTCACGGGATACCAGGGAGAACTGACAGACCGAGAGTGGGAGCAGCATTGCCGTCCGGGGGAAACCTTTGATACCGAATACGAGATCATCACAGACTGAGGGAGCGGAGCATACGATGGAAGATAAGAATAACAGAATTCCTGATATTTCCGGGGACACTCTGGATACGGAAAACGAACCGGATAGCGGGGAGACAGCCGGCCGGACAGACGGGGAGAGCAGGGTCGGCCAGCCCGCAGGGGCGGAAGCCCTGTGGAAATCGATCCGCGCGCGGGCAGCAAACGGATTCCAGGGTATGGGAAGAAGCAGTGCATCGGAACATGCGCAGAGTACACGCAAAAAGAGAGACGGCACGCCCGCCGAGGAGCCGACGCGGCATCGCACGCAGAGTGCCGCCCGCAGGAGACAGATCGAGGAGAGGCGCAGAAGAAACCGGATGATTTACCGCGCCAGGGTGATTGCATTTTTCGGTGTCTGCACGATCGTGATTGTTCTGATCATCATCGGGCTGGTCCGGGTGATCTCCGGGCTGACCGGCGGAAACCGGGGAAACAACGCGGCACAGGTGACAAAAGCGGAAACGCCGGTAACGGTCGCGGAAACCGAGGTCCAGACGGAAGACATTTCCGATGCAGCGTCTGTCGACAGCACAGAGATCGAAACCATTGCGGAGACGACCGCGACAGCCGCCGCTGACAGCACCGGCGTGACGGTCTATGCCACGCAGACGGTCAACGTTCGGAAGGAACCGGGCACGGACGCGGAAATCCTGGGAAAGCTTGAGGCGGGGGACTCTGTCACCCGGATTTCCGAGCAGGACGGATGGAGTACCGTACAGTACAACGGGGAGACGGCCTACATCAAATCCGATTATCTGACGACAGAAACACCGTCTGAGGCAGCCACGACGGCTGCCTCAGACAGCACGGCATCGTCCGCGGCCTCCGCGGTTTCTGCCGGCGGGAGCTACTGGACGGGAGATCTCTCCACGCTGTCTACAGATCCGGTTAATTTCGGCTATGCGGAAGAAAACCGCGATTCCAATATGATTCCCACCGACTGGGCCTGGTATGAGAGCCAGTGGGGGCAGTTCAACGTCGACTGGATTCAGGATACTTCCAAACCCGTCATCTATCTGACGATGGATGAGGGCTTCGGCAACGACCAGACCGCGACCGAACTGGATATCCTGAAGGAAAAGGGCGTCAATGTCACTTTTTTTCTGACCAAGAATTTTGTGGATGACCGCCCGGATCTGGTGCAGCGGATGATCGATGAGGGACATCAGCTCGGGAATCACACCTGCACGCATCCGGATATGACCTCTCTGTCTGTGGATGACCAGACCAGCCAGATCGAAACGCTCAACAATCAGATGCAGGAGCAGTTCGGCTATCAGATGAAGCTTTTCCGTTTCCCGGAGGGAAAGTACAGTGCGGAGGCACTCGGGCTGGTGGACAATCTGGGGATGAAGACCGTCTTCTGGACATATGCCTATCTCGATTATGATACGGACAACCAGCCGGCGGTGGATGAGTCCCTGCAGGCTGCGCTGTCACATCTGCACAACGGGGCGATTTATCTGCTGCACGCAAAGTCGCAGACCAATATGGAGATGCTGGCGGATTTCATCGACGGGGCCCGGGCAAAGGGCTATGAATTTGGAACCTATCCTCTGACTGACAACTGATGGAAGGACCAGATGCAGATCCGCAGATCGAGCGAAACAGAAAATCAGAAACACAGAAACATATCCACTGGGGAGGCAACCATGGACAGCAAGGAGATTATCGAGGCGGGGAGAGCGGTTCTCGGCATTGAGTTCGGCTCGACCAGAATCAAGGCAGTACTGAATGACAATGCGGGGCGTCCGATCGCACAGGGCAGCCACGAATGGGAAAATCGTCTGGAGAACGGTGTCTGGACCTATACGCTGGAGGACATCTGGACCGGACTGCAGGACTGCTACGCGGATCTGCAGAGGGATGTCCGCGAGAAATACGGCGCGCAGATCCGGAATCTGGCGGCCATCGGCTTTTCCGCGATGATGCACGGCTACATGGTATTTGACCGGGACGGCAGTTTGATGGTTCCGTTCCGGACCTGGCGCAACACGATGACCGCGGAGGCGGCGGAAGAGCTCACAAAGCTCTTCCAATTCAACATTCCCCAGCGCTGGAGCATCGCACATCTGTATCAGGCCATCCTGAACGGCGAGGAGCATGTCGCCCGGATCGACTATCTCACCACCCTGGCGGGGTATATTCACTGGAAGATGACTGGCAGACGGGTGATCGGTGTCGGCGAGGCCTCCGGCATGTTCCCGATCGACAGCACGACAAAGTATTACAACCGGAGAATGCTGAACCTGTTTGATGAGCGGATCGCATCGCATCACTATCCGTGGAAGACGGAGGAGATCCTGCCGGGAGTGCTGACCGCCGGGGAGAATGCGGGAACGCTGACCGAGGCGGGCGCAAAGCTCCTGGATGTCTCCGGAACCCTGCAGCCCGGATGCCCGCTCTGCCCGCCGGAGGGAGATGCCGGGACCGGGATGGTGGCAACCAACAGCGTCGCACAGCGCACCGGAAATGTCTCAGCCGGAACGTCCGTCTTTGCGATGGTCGTCCTGGAGAAGCCGCTGGCAAAGGTACATCCGGAGCTGGATATCGTGACAACGCCGGATGGCGCCGATGTCGCGATGGTGCACTGCAACAACTGCACTTCGGACCTGAATGCCTGGGTGGGCCTGTTCCGCGAGCTGCTGGAGATGTACCAGATACCGGTGGACATGAACACCCTGTACGAAAAGCTCTATACCAACGCGATGAACGGTGCGAGGGACGGCGGCGGCCTGCTGGCGTACAATTATTTCTCCGGGGAGCCGGTGACTGGCTTTTCGGAAGGCCGGCCGCTCTTTGTACGGCGGCCGGATGCAAAGATGAATCTGGCTGATTTCATGCGGGTTCACCTGTATTCGTCCCTGGCTGCGCTGAAAAGCGGGCTGGACATTCTTCTCAAGGAGGAGAAGGTCGGGGTGGATCGTGTGACCGGCCATGGCGGGCTCTTCAAGACGAAGGGAGTCGGGCAGTCCATCCTGGCAGCGGCGATGAATACACCGGTGACCGTCATGAAGACCGCCGGAGAGGGCGGTGCCTGGGGCATTGCGCTTCTGGCAGGCTACATGATCGACAAAAAGCCTGACCAGTCTCTGGCGCAGTTCCTGGGCCAGAAGATCTTTGCCGGGAACGCGGGGGAGACCGTCTCACCGGATCCGGCGGACGTCCGTGGCTTTGATGACTTTATGAAGGTATATACAGCAGGTCTGGCAATCGAGCAAGCGGCAGTGGATGCCATGCCGCTTGCCTGACGGGTTTCGGATGGCGGCGGCTCCCGGGAAGGAACCGCCGCCATCCCTGCAGCAGGAAGACAGACCGGAAGGAGGCGCCGCGTGCGGACGTTGCGGCCGGATTTTTATGAGCGCTTTCACTGCATCGGCGGGAAATGCACGGATACCTGCTGTGCGGGCTGGGAAATCGAAGTAGATCCGCAGACCGCAGAGGCATACCGGCAGATGAACACGCCGATCGGCAGGGAAATCGCAGGCAGCTGTGAGGAGGATTCGGAGGGAATCTGGTTTCGGATGACCGAAGACGGCCGGTGTCCGTTCCTGAATGCACAGGGCCTCTGCCGAATTATCCTGCAGTGCGGGGAAGGCGCGCTCTGCGACATCTGCCGGGAGCACCCGAGATTTTACAACTGGTGCGCGGACCGGACGGAGGTAGGACTCGGGTTGTCCTGTGAGGAGGCGGTGCGGCTCCTGTTCGACCGGACGGAGCCGATCCGGTTACTGGAGGAGGATGACGGCGAACCGGCGGAACCGGATGCGGAGGACGGGATTTTCGCCCTCCGGAACGAGGCTTTCCGCATCGTGCAGGACCGGGCAGTCCCGATCACAGAGCGGATCAGCCGCCTGCTGGATTTTGCAGCGGATGTGCAGAAGTATTCCGGCGCGCCGGATCCGGATCGTAAAGAGACACCATCCGAAGTCGGCGAGGAGGATTCTATCGTCCCGGATCCGGAGGTTGTCAGCCTGCAGCAGATTCTGGACCGGTTCCGTCAGCTGGATCTGATGACGGAGGAGATGCCGCGCATGCTGGAGCAGGCACAGTCCCGTGCGGACGAGGTGCTTCGGGAAGCGCCGCAGATTCCCGAGTGCGGGGAGAACGACACGGAGTTTCTGCTGACGTACTTCCTCTACCGGTACTTCGGCCAGTGCGCGGAAGACGGACAGGTTCTGGATAAAGTGCAGTTTGGCGTTTGCAGCGTCTGCATGATCCGGCTGCTGTCTGTGACAGAGAGCCTGATTTCCGGAACCCCGGCGTCGGAAGCTCTGACAGAAAAGCAGGAACGGCCGATGCAGGCGGGATCCGAAAGGTTTCGGGACAGCACCGCGGAAAACCGGAAGGGAAATGCTCCGTGCGCCGGCAGAATCTCTGCAGAGATTCGAAACAATGTCGTACGGATCTATTCCAAGGAAATTGAATACTGCGAGGAGAATGTGGATGCGCTCCTGCAGATGGCACACACGGAGGAGGCATTCGGTGCGGAAAGCCTGAAAAGGCTGGCAGCCCGGCTGGTTCCTGCGGAGGGAAGTTTGTGACAAAATCAATACCCGGGCGCGGAAGCAGCAGGAAATCAAGACGGACGGGTTCATCAGAACAGACAGACCAACGAGAACAGTCAGATCAACGAGAGCGGGCAGAGCAGTTTCGCAAACTCCCGGCGCTCTGCCCTGGTTGCGGGAGAGACAGGAAGAACAGCCTGATATGGACAGACAGATTACCAAACTGAGCAGCGGATGGAAATTCCATTATGGAGACGAGGAGGAAGCCTGGTACAAGGGATATGATGACAGCGCATGGGAGAACGTGATCGTTCCCCATGACTGGTCTGTACACATGCCCTTTTCCCGGGAGTATTCCAGCGGGACCGGGTATCTGGCCGGCGGAATCGGCTGGTATCGTCTTCACTTCCGGCTTCCGGAGGAATACCGCGGGAAACATCTCACGCTCGTTTTTGACGGGATTTACCGGAACAGCCGGATCTGGTGCAACAGCTATCATCTGGCGGACCGTCCTTACGGATACTCGGAGATTGCCGTGGATGTGACGGATCTCGTGCATTTCGGCGAGCGCGAGAATGTGGTGAGCGTCCGCGTGGAGCGGCGGGAGCTGGCGGATTCCCGGTGGTTTACAGGAACGGGGATTGTCAGAAAGGTCACGCTGATCGCGGAGGAACCCCTGTATGCCGTGCACAACAGCCTGGCGTTCCGCACCGAGCAGGCCGACGCGGCTTCCGCGCTGACGGAAGTCGATGTTACCCTGAAAAATGACGCGGCAGAAACCGCGGCGGGGCTCCTTCGCGTCGAACTGATTCCGCTGGGAAGCGAGGCCCGTCCGGCACAGAAGGATTCTGCGGCGGCTGCGGCGGAACTTCTGGTCCGTCTGACGCCCGGGGAAAGCCGCGCATACAGCCTGCAGATTGCCGTGCAGCAGCCGCATCTGTGGTCGGATCAGGACCCGTATCTCTATACGCTGCGGCTTGTGATGGGCCGGGATCAGGTGCTGGAGACCCGCAGGGTCGGGATCCGGTCCATCCGCTTTGACCCGGACCGGGGCTTCTTCCTGAACGGCGTCTCCGAGAAACTGCGCGGCGTCTGTGTCCATGACGACGGGGGAACGCTCGGAACCGCCATGGTGCGGGATGTCTGGCTGCGCCGGCTGAGACTTCTGAAGAAGGCCGGCTGCAATGCCATCCGCATGAGCCACAATCCCCATATGCCCGAGCTGTATGATCTGTGCGATGAACTTGGTTTTCTCGTGATGGATGAGGCCTTCGATGAATGGGAAAATCCGAAGAACAAATGGTGGCACGGCCACAATGTCTATCCGCCGAAGCACGGCGGATATGCGGCCGATTTCCCGGAATGGTACGACCGCGACCTGACCGACATGATCCGGAGAGACCGCAACCATCCGTGCATTGTTCTCTGGAGCATCGGCAATGAGATCGATTATCCCAACGACCCCTACTGCCATCCGTCTTTTTCCAACATGACCGGAAACAACGATGCGAACAAGCCCGCCAAGGAGCGGATGTACGATCCGGACAAGCCGGATGCTTCGCGGCTCCCCGTGCTGGCGGCGCGTCTGTCGTCCGTGGCGCACCGGGAAATCCCGGAGGGGTATGTCACGCTGGCGGCGGCTTTCCCGGAGCTTTCCGCGGGACTCGGTTTCCTGTCTCCTCTGGACGTGGCAGGCTACAACTACAAGGAGCATTTGTACGCGGAGCATCACGCAAAGTATCCGGAAAAGCCGCTGATCGGCAGTGAGAACGGGCATGGTTATGATGCATGGCTGGCCGTGCGGGATAATGAGTACATCAGCGGACAGTTCCTGTGGACCGGCATCGACTATTTCGGGGAAGCCGGGGAAACCTATCCATACCACGGATCCCAGGCCGGGTTTATCGCCACGAACGGCCTTCCCAAGGCGGAGTACGGAAGCCGGAAGGTCTTCTGGTCCGGGGAACGGCTGGCTTATCTGCAGACATTCCGTGCCGAAGAGCGCGAAACGAAGCACTGGATCGTCCCGGCGCGCAGCTGGAACTATGCGGAGGGTGAGCGAATTGCGGTAATCTGTCATACGACGGAGAGCGCCGCGGAGCTGACGGTCAACGGCAGGTCGGCCGGTGTGCAGACTGAGCGCCGGTACGACGGCGCGTTCCTCTGGGAGATCCCGTATGAACCCGGCACGATTTCAGTCCGGGCATGGTCGGACGGAAAAAAAGAGGAGCCGTTGACGGATGCGCTGGAAACGGTCGGAAAACCGGTTTCCCTGAAGGCAGTCCTCTGGCAGGATCCGCGGGCGGATTACGAGCTTCTTCAGCTGATTGTGACCCTCTGCGATGCCGCGGGACGCACCGCGTTCACGGAGAACCTTCCGGTCCGCGTGCAGGCTCTGGGCGGAGAGGTCGCGGCACTGGACAACGGAGATCTCTGGGACGAGACGATCTGCGACGCGCCGGAGCGGAAGACGTTCCGCGGGCAGCTGGTAGCCTATGTCCGGCCGTCCGAAAAGAAGGGCAGCGTGCAGATTTCTTCCCCAGTGGGAGAGCAGACCGTGTACTGGAACCTCTGACCACAGGTCCGGCCGCGGACCGGAAAATCCTGCGGACCGGAGAAATACCGCAGAGGAAACAATGCGGCAGAACGGAATCCGCTGCAGAATGGCCACCTCGGCGGGAAACGTGATTTCCGGCGGATTTCTGGAAAGCCTTGACAGAATTCTTTTCTGACTCTAGAATCAGGAAGGTTTGGCGGGACAAAATCCCGCGGATC
Source organism: uncultured Lachnospiraceae bacterium (assembly GCA_900315495.1). Taxonomy (GTDB): domain Bacteria; phylum Bacillota; class Clostridia; order Lachnospirales; family Lachnospiraceae; genus Anthropogastromicrobium. Next base: position 24,696 of record OMZJ01000009.1, on the reverse strand, counting down.
GTTTCGATTCTGCAGCCGGCAGGTAGAAGATACACTGGCCGGCTGTTCTTGCGCACGGAGGGAGTGTTATGGCAAAGAAAGAAACCGTTTCCATCGGGCAGAAGGGAATCTACGACGCCCGGGTGCTCGGAAGGGGCAGAATGCTGATTCTGGGAATTCAGCACACATTCGCGATGTTCGGCGCGACGGTGCTGGTTCCGCTTCTGACCGGCCTGGACATGCAAACGACCCTTTTGATGGCGGGGCTGGGAACCCTGCTGTTCCATCTGATTACCGGTAGAAAAGTCCCGATCTTCCTGGGGTCGTCGTTCGCATTCCTCGGCGGCTATGCCGCCGTCCATGCCATGACCGACGCCGCCGGGCTGTCCTGGCAGGAGGGCATTCCCTATGCCTGTGTCGGCGTGGCTGTGGCAGGGCTGGTCTATCTGATTCTGGCCGGCTTCTTTGCAGCCTTTGAAGTCCGAAAGGTGATGCGTTTCTTCCCGCCGGTCGTGACCGGACCGATCATCATTGCCATCGGCCTGAGCCTCGCGGGGAGCGCGGTGACAAACTGCTCGGCCAACTGGCTGATTGCGGTCATCTCGCTGGCAGCTGTCATTATTTTCAATATCTGGGGCCGCGGGATGATGCGGATTATCCCGATCCTGCTCGGCGTCATCGCCGGCGTAGCGGTTGCTGTGATTCTCGCTCTGACGACGGGAAGAGCAGTGGACGTGGACGGTGGGCAGGTCATCTGCGCGGGCGGAAACACTGCGCTGCAGCTTTTTTCCGTGGATAAGATCGAGGCCCTGAAGCGGGCGCCCTGGCTCGGCTTCCCGATCCGCGGCTCGGAGATGGTGTTCGGAAACATCCATGACCCGGCGCTTGCGGTCAGTGCCATCGTTGCGGTGGTGCCGATCTCCTTCGCGTCCATGATGGAGCACATCGGTGATATTTCCGCGGTCAGCGCGACGACGGAGAGAAATTTCCTGGCGGATCCGGGTCTGAAGCGCACGCTGGTCGGCGACGGCCTGGCGACCACGATGTCCGCGCTCTTCGGCGGACCGGCCAATACCACTTATGGCGAGAATACCGGCGTCCTGGCACTCACGAAGGTCTATGATCCGAGAGTCGTGCGCATTGCCGCGGTCTTTGCGATCCTGCTTTCCTTCTCTCCGAAGGTGGCGGCAGCAATCAACCTGCTTCCGACTTCCGTCATCGGCGGAATTTCCTTCATCCTGTATGGAATGATTTCCGGCGTCGGAATCCGCAATGTCGTGGAAAACCAGGTGGACTTCACCAGAAGCCGCAACCTGATTATCACTGCCATCATTCTGGTCTGTGCGCTTGGTCTGACAAGCGGCGTCACATTCCATATCGGCAGTTTCCAGATTACGCTGACCGCGCTTGCGGTGGCTGCTATCGCGGGAATTGTGCTCAATGCCATCCTTCCGGGGAATGACTACGAGTTTATGACGGAAAGCTATAAGAACGGCAAGGATGCGGCACAGGCGGCAGAGGACAAAAACTGATCCGGCACCGGACTCCTGCGTCCCGCTGACAGCCGGAGAGGCTTTCTTCGGGACGCGGGAGATTCGATGCTTTCCCGGTGCGGCACTCTGATGAACAGATGCAGAAGTGCCATAGGAATGCAGGAAACCGGGAAGTATGCTATAATGAGCTGACTGGCAGCGGACGGTCCATCGAGGATCCGCCTGGCAGGGTCAGCCAGGGAAATTCAGGGAAGCGGTCCGGCTGGTATTTCGGCGGATCCTTCCATCATGAGGAGATTGATCATGAAAGGGATTATTCTTGCGGGCGGCAGCGGAACCAGACTGTACCCGCTCACACGCGTCACATCCAAACAGCTGCTTCCGATCTATGACAAGCCGATGATCTATTACCCGCTGTCTGTCCTGATGAATGCGGGAATCCGGGAGATCCTGATTATTTCCACACCGGCGGATACGCCGCGCTTCCGCGAGCTGCTCGGCGACGGCCATGAGTTCGGCCTGGCGCTGACCTATGCGGTGCAGCCGAAGCCGGAGGGCCTGGCACAGGCCTTCCTCATCGGGGAGGAATTCATCGGTGGCGAATCGGTCGCCATGGTACTCGGCGACAACATCTTTGAGGGCAATGGCCTGAAGGAGCGCCTCAAGGCGGCTGCCGGCAGAAAGCACGGCGCCACTGTGTTCGGCTATTATGTGGATGACCCGGAGCGGTTCGGCATCGTGGAGTTCGACAAAAACGGCCGGGCGGTCTCCATCGAGGAGAAACCGGCAAAGCCGAAGAGCAATTATGCGGTAACGGGGCTGTACTTCTATGATGAACATGTCGTGGAGTATGCCAAATCCCTGAAGCCGTCGGCGAGAGGCGAGCTGGAAATCACCGACCTCAACCGCATCTATCTGGAAAAGGGTGACCTCACGGTTGAGCTTCTCGGACAGGGATTCACCTGGCTGGACACCGGAACCCATGAGTCCCTGGCCGACGCGACCAATTTTGTCAAGACCGTGGAGACCCACCAGCACCGGAAGATTGCCTGCCTGGAGGAGATCGCATACCTGAACGGATGGATTACAAGGGATCAGCTGGCAGAGGCCTGCGAGCTCTACCGGAAGAACCAGTACGGCGCATATCTGAAGGCAGTCCTGGACGGAAAATATATCGAGAAAATTCACTGAGCGGTCCGTTGCGGGCAGCAGGCTGCCGGCGGGAGTCTCCACAGGATGGTCTGCCGCAGGTGATCCTGACAGAGCATCAAAACGGCGGGCTTCGGGGATTTTTCGCAGAGCGGCCTGCCACGGGGCACAGACCCTCGGCAGAAATCAACAGGCAGGAGATACAGGAGACAGAGATAAAATGAAAATTTGTGTGACAGGCGGCGCCGGCTTCATCGGCGGTAATTTTGTTCAGTACATGGTCAATACCTATCCGGAGGATGAGATTGTCAATCTGGACCTTCTCACCTACGCGGGAAATCTCGAGACCCTCAAGCCGGTGGAAAACAAGCCGAATTATCGGTTTGTCCGCGGTGATATCGCGGACAAGGATTTCATCATGGACCTCTTCGCAGAGGAAAAGTTTGACGTCGTGGTCAATTTTGCGGCGGAGAGCCATGTGGACCGCTCCATCGAAAATCCGGATATCTTTGTCCACTCCAATGTGCTCGGCACCGTGACGCTTCTGAATGCCTGCAGAAAGTTCGGCATCCGCCGCTATCACCAGGTGTCGACCGATGAGGTCTACGGCGACCTCCCGCTGGACCGCCCGGATCTGTTCTTTACCGAGGAGACCCCGATTCACACCAGCAGTCCGTATTCCGCTTCCAAGGCCAGCGCAGATCTGTTTGTGATGGCATATCACCGGACCTTCGGTCTCCCGACCACGATTTCCCGCTGCTCCAACAACTACGGGCCGTATCACTTCCCGGAAAAGCTGATTCCGCTGGTCATCAGCCGGGCACTTGCCGATGAGGAGATCCCGGTGTACGGAACCGGTGCGAATGTCCGCGACTGGCTCTATGTCACCGATCACTGCAAGGCCATCGACCTGATCATCCGCAAGGGAAAAGAGGGCGAGATCTACAACATCGGCGGCCACAACGAGCGCACCAACCTCGATGTGGTGAAGACGATTCTTCACGCGCTGAACAAGCCGGAAAGCCTGATCAAGTTTGTCTCGGACCGCCCGGGTCATGACCGCCGTTATGCAATGGATCCCACCAAGATTGAGACTGAGCTCGGCTGGCGTCCGGAGTATACTTTTGAAACCGGCATCCCGAAGACGATTGAATGGTACCTGAACAACAAAGAGTGGTGGGAGCACATCGTCAGCGGAGAGTACCAGAATTATTTTCAGAAAATGTACGGGAAGCGTCTGGAAAAATAAGCCGCGGAAGAATTTCTTCATCGCTTTGCCTGCACCGGCCGGAAGAGGTGCCCGGATGCGGCGCCGCGGCATTTGCCGCGGCGCTTTCGCGTACAGGAAAGGATTTGTTTGAATCGTAAAAGAGTCGTATTGCTGATCCTGATTCTGCTGTGGGCCGGTACCATCTTCTGGTTCTCTTCGCAGGATGGCGCGGTTTCTTCCGCACAGAGCGGCAGGATTGTGCGGCGTGTCATTGACCGGCTGTTTCCCCGGATGAACAGTGTTTCGTCGGACGCTTACAGCTATTTTTATTACAGAGTCAGTTTCCTCGTGCGGAAGACCGCGCATTACTCCGAATACCTGATTCTGGCAGCGCTGCTGTTCGGTTGGTTTAAAGCGGGGCGGAGCGGCTTTTTCCTTTCAGCGTTCCTGGGATGGCTCTTTGCTTCCCTGTATGCCCTCACGGATGAGTATCATCAAAGTTTCGTCGGCGGTCGGTCCCCGATGTTCCGGGATATGTGCATCGATTCCGCCGGGGCATTGACCGGTGCTGTCCTGACGATGATTCTGACGGCGGCCGTCTGTTATGCCGCCGGCATGGCGGGAGCGAAGCCGCCGAAGAAGCAGAGCAGGGGCGGAAGGTAGACCGGAAGCAAAAAATATGCAAAAGCCCGGAAAATCGGGAAAAGACCAGGGCAGGGAGGTTTGCATGAATCACTGGAGAGACAATGTCCGCACGATGGTGCCGTATGTGCCCGGGGAGCAGCCCCAGGAGGGTGGAATCATCAAGCTGAATACCAACGAAAATCCGTATCCGCCGGCACCAGGGGTGGCGGAAGCGATCCGGAACATGGATGCGGACCGGCTGCGCCTGTATCCGGACCCTTCCTCTACCGCGCTGAAGCGGGCGCTGGCAGATCGGTACGGAGTGGGGGAGGATCAGATCTTCATCGGAGTCGGCTCCGATGATGTGCTGTCGATGTCTTTTCTGACATTCTTTAACAGTAAAAAGCCGATCCTCTTCCCGGACATCACCTATTCCTTCTACGATGTCTGGGCGGATCTGTACCGCATCCCCTATCTGGTGCGCCCGCTGACCGGGGATTTCCGCCTGCGCCGGGAGGATTACTACATTGTCAACGGCGGCATTGTCTTTCCGAACCCGAACGCGCCGACGGGTCTCTGTGAGGGACTTGATCTGATCGAGGATATCCTGGCGCACAATCCGGATGTCGTCGTGATTGTGGATGAGGCCTACATCGACTTTGCCGGAAGAGGAAAATCCGCTGCGGTTCTGATTCCAAAGTACGAGAATCTTCTGGTGGTGCAGACGTTCTCCAAGTCCCGGTCGCTGGCCGGCATGCGGATCGGCTTTGCCATGGGATCCCCGGCATTGATTGCCGCGCTGAATGATGTGCGCAATTCCTTCAACTCCTATACGATGAGCAGGGCAGCACAGGAGATCGGAACCGCTTCGGTACTGGATGAGACCTATTTCCAGGAGACGGCGGCAAAGGTCATCCGGACAAGGGAGCAGGCAAAGAAGGATCTGGCGGAACTGGGCTTTGTCTTCCCGGATTCGTCGTCGAATTTCATTTTTGCTTCCCACCCGCGTGTCCCGGCGAAGGTCCTTTTCCAGGAACTGAAGCAGAGACATATCTATGTGCGGTATTTTGACAAGCCGCGGATCAATCATTACCTCCGCATCACCATCGGAACGGACGAACAGATGGCAGCGCTGAAAAAGGCGCTGGCAGAGATCATCGCGGAGCAGGCATAAAGCCCCGGGAAACTTCTGGTGAAGCGGTACCCCTGCGGTGCCTGCGGCAGAGAGGAACAGTCCCGATCGGCCGCACGGCGTACAGTCAGCCCGGGAACAGTCCCGATCGGCTGCACAGCGCGCCAGTCATATGGAACAGTCGGGCAGCCGCGGGTAAAAAGAAACGGACGGGAGGATAGCAATGAGAGGTGTCTACAGCAGCAAGGCCAAGGGGCGCCATGACGTGTTCCGCGCCGTGGCGAAACTCGCGTTTGATGGAGCGGACCTGAAAAGAATCGATGAGATCCCCTATGAGCTGGTCCGGGGGGAGGAATCCCAGAGCTACGACAATATCTTTCTCGAGCGGGCGGTCATCGGCGAACGGCTCCGTGTGGCCCTCGGGCTCCCGATCCGGGATGCCTCCGAGTACAAACTGATCTCCGATGGTGTGGAGAATGCCGCGACCGAGGAGAGCTATTATACGCCGCCGCTGATCAACATTATCAAATTTGCCTGCCACGCCTGCCCGGACCATGTGACGGTTGTGACCAATCTCTGCCAGAACTGCATCGAGCATCCCTGCCGGGAGGTCTGCCCGAAACACGCCATTACCCTGGGAAACCGGCAGTCGGTGATCGACCGGGACAAGTGCGTCAACTGCGGCCGGTGCATTGCCGCATGTCCGTATAACGCCATTATCCGGATGGACCGGCCCTGCATGAAGGCCTGCGGGATGGGAGCAATCCGCGAGGACGAGAACGGACGGGCAGAGATTGACTACAGCAAGTGCGTCGCCTGCGGAATGTGTCTGGTCAGCTGCCCGTTTTCGGCGATCGTCGACAAGAGCCAGATCTATCAGACGATCATGGCGCTGAAGGATACGGATACACCGGTTTACGCGGTCGTGGCGCCCTCCTTCGTCGGCCAGTTCGGGCCGAAATCCGACCAGCAGCATCTGCGGGCGGCGCTGAAGGCCCTCGGCTTCGCCGACATGGTGGAAGTTGCGGTCGGCGCGGATCTGTGTACCATTCAGGAAGCGCGGGATTTTCTCCGCGAAGTGCCGGACAAGATTCCGTTTATGGGAACGTCCTGCTGCCCGGCGTGGTCTGTGATGGCAAAGACCATGTTCCCGAAATATGCGAACTGTATCTCGATGACCTTTACGCCGATGGTTTTTGCTGCACGGATGACAAAAAAGCAGCATCCCGGATGCAAGACCGTCTTCATCGGACCCTGCGCGGCCAAAAAGCTGGAGGCAAGGCGCCGGACCGTCCGGAGTGAGGTGGATTATGTGCTCACCTTTGAGGAGATGTCCGGAATCTTCGATGCGGCCGGCATTTCCTTTGACAATCTGTCGATGGAGCCGGAGAGAGAGGATTCCACGGCGGACGGCAAGGGATTTGCCACCGGCGGCGGTGTGGCGAAGGCAGTGATCGACCGGATTCATACCATCAGTCCGGGCCGGGAGGTTCCGACGGCCAGAGCGGAGGGACTTGCGGACTGCCGCAAAATGATGCAGCTGGCCGTGGCCGGAAAGTACAACGGCTATCTTCTGGAGGGAATGGGATGTCCGGGCGGCTGCATCGGCGGTTCGGGCGTGCTGCAGGACGTGAAGAAAAGCGCGGCTTCCCTGCAGAAGCAGATGACCGCTTCACAGAAGAAGAAATCCGGCGAGTCCGGCTACCAGGATTATATGGATCTGATCGAATGAGGATGCTTCTGTCTGAACAGGCGAAGGAAAACCGAAAAGGAGAGAGAACAAAACAACCATGAAGATTTCCGCAAAGCAGGCGGCCTTTACCGCCGTACTTCTGACACTGGCCATTGTCAGCCAGTTTTTAAAGAATCTTTCGGTCTATCTGACCGGCCCGATCATCAACCTGATCCTGATGACTGCAGTTTCGTTCTGCGGCCTGCTCCCGGCCCTGATTCTCTCCGTGATTACCCCGGTCACTTCCTTCCTGATTACCGGATCCCCTCTTATGGCTGCGATTCCGGTGATCATTCCCTGCGTGATGCTCGGAAACGCGGTGCTGGTGCTGGTGATGTGGCTGATCCGACGGAAGAACGGCAATATCTCGCTGGCCTGGCTCCTCGGTGCCATTGTAAAGAGTGGTGTGATGGCGGGCCTGATCTCAGGTATTGTCATTCCGACACTGGGCCCTTCAACCGGACTTCCGGCGCCGGCACTGGCCGCTGCACGCTTTACATTCTCCGCGACCCAGCTGATCACTGCCTGCATCGGCGGCATCCTTTTCCTGGCGGTGCGCGCCGCCCTGAAGAAAGCCGGGTTTGGCGAAGCGGTTCCGGCAGCCGGAAAATAATATGCATCAAAAAAGATCCCCTTCAGGGGATCTTTTTTGATTGCAAAATAGCTTACCGTATTTTTTGTCTGCAGACCCCTTCGAGAGAGGCCATTTTTTGGAATGCACATTGCCCATATTGCTGGACAGATCGGGAATCCCTGCGCTGTAAGACAGGGAGCCGATCCGCTCTGCAGCTGGAGCAAGGCATTCTGCAAAAAAACGCACCGGCGGACAGGAAATGATCCTGCCCGCCGGTGCGGCATTCCGCCTGTAAGACGGTGGACTCAGTCTCTGGAACTCAGTCCTTGAAATATCTCTCCAGCAGGCCCTTGAATGCCTTGCCGTGTCTTGCCTCGTCTCTTGCCATCTCATGGACAGAGTCGTGAATGGCGTCGAGGTTCAGAGCCTTTGCGCGCTTTGCCAGATCGGTCTTGCCGGCCGTTGCGCCATTCTCAGCCTCCACGCGGAGCTGAAGGTTCTTCTTGGTGGAATCGGTCACAACCTCACCGAGCATCTCGGCAAACTTTGCGGCATGAACTGCTTCCTCGCTGGCAGCTTTCTCATAGTACAGGCCGATTTCCGGATATCCCTCGCGGTATGCGACGCGGGACATTGCCAGATACATGCCAACCTCGCTGCACTCGCCGGCAAAGTTGGAGCGGAGATCTTCCTTGATGTCTTCCGGAACATCGCTGGCAACGCCGACGACATGCTCCGCGGCCCAGGTCATCTCATCTTCCTGTGCCTTGAACTTGGATGCGGGCGCTCCGCAGACCGGACATTTTTCCGGCGCCTTGTCTCCCTCATACACATATCCACATACGGTACAAACAAATTTCATGACTGACTCCTTCTGCGGCTGCTGCCGCGATGGTGTTTTCGGCGCCGCCCGGCGCCGCTGATATGGAAAACAGAATCATTCTGTTTCCTGCAGGTTGTTGATAATCATCCGGGATGCGAGCATGAGACGCCCTGGTTCCGGAGCAACGCTCGATTCCTGTACCGGATCCGATCAGGCTGCACCGTCTTTTCCGGGAACGGTGGGTTTCGCCGTACGGCGATCCCCGGCGGAGATCCCCTCTGCGGGGTTTTCCGAGCTCTCAGAAACTTCCGTGCCCGGATTCCCGGCCTCTGTTGATATCAGATCTTCGGGCTCACCGGTCTCACTTTTCTTCAGGCAGTCGGCACAGATCCCGTGAAACATCAGATCATGAGAGTAAACCCGGCCGCCAAGATGCGCCTGTGCGAGGTGATTCAGAGATTCCATGGAAGTCATCGGGATGTCCTCCACCCGTCCGCATTTTTCACAGTGAAAATGGTAATGCGGCTTCGGATTCGGGTCAAAGCGGTCGGATCCATCCACATTGGAAATCCGCTGAATCTCCCCGTTCTCCGCGAGCAGTGAGAGATTCCGGTAAACGGTTCCCAGACTCAGGCTGGACATTTCCGGCTTCAGCCCTTCGTAGATCATCTCTGCGGTCGGGTGATCTGTCCGTCCGGACAGAAAACGCCGGATTTCTTCGCGCTGTCTGCTGTACTTCAATGGAACAACCTCCAATCGATAATGATTATCGTTTTTTTATTATACCGGCTTTTTTTTAAAATGCAAGGGGTAAATCAGTAAATATTTTTGCTTTTTCGTTTCTTAAGATTTTCTAACGAAAAGAGGCTTCCCTTGCGAAAGCGCCAGATCATGGTATACTGGAAAAAGAAGAATGTCCAGGCCGCGGAAAGGATGTGTGAACATGGAAGACACCAGCATCGGAGCGGATGAGTTTTCCCGGCTCATGCTCGGATACCGCTCTGCCCTCAAGACCATGCAGACAAAGATCGAGATTCTCAATGATGAATTCATCACCATCCATCATTATAATCCGATCGAGCATGTCAAATCCAGAATCAAAACCAGGGAGAGCATCATTCACAAACTCAAAAAATACGGGCATGAGGTCACCCTCGAGAACATGGTGCGCTATGTCAATGACATTGCGGGGATCCGGATTATCTGTTCCTTTGTGTCCGATATTTACCGGCTGGCGGATGCCGTCACCAACCAGTCGGATCTGGAAGTACTTACCGTCAAGAATTATCTGATCAACCCCAAGGACAACGGCTATACCAGCTATCACATGATCCTGTCGGTTCCGGTATATCTCTCCAACGGCCCCGCGCACATCAAGGTGGAACTGCAGATCCGGACGATTGCCATGGATTTCTGGGCGTCTCTGGACCATAAAATCCGTTACAAGTTTGAGGGCAGCACACCGGAATATATCAGCAGCCAGCTGAAAAACTGCGCGGACATTGTCACCAGCCTGGATCGGAAGATGGAGCAGCTCAACCGTGATATTCAGGAAGTGGCCCGCGAACAGCCGGTTTCGGTGGAGGAGCAGAGCGAGCAGCAGCAGCGAGATTCCGAGGAGATCCGCCGCTCCGTCATTTTGAATCGTGAGGACGGCATTCCGGCGGCAGAACCGGCGGAAAAATCAGCAGCAGAACCCGCGGATGCGGCCAGTTTGGCGGAGGAATCTGAGGAGTAGACATGGACGGAACGCAGGCTGGAGTGTGATCAGCCGGCGGAGCAGTACAAGGGGGAAGAGGAATGAAGCTTTTGGAAGACAGAATCCGAAAGGACGGGATTGTAAAGCCGGGCAATGTGCTGAAGGTGGACAGTTTCCTGAATCATCAGATCGATATCGGCCTGTACCAGGAGATGGGCAGGGAGTGGAAGCGCCTGTTCGAGGGCACAAAGATCACGAAAATCCTGACCATCGAAGCCAGCGGCATCGGTCTTGCGTGCATCACAGCGCAGTATTTCAACGTCCCGGTGGTGTTTGCCAAAAAGTCGCAGAGCATCAACCTGGACGGAGAGTCCTACTGCACAAAGATCCGGTCGTTCACCCATCAGCGGGTCTACGATGTCATTGTCTCCCGGAAATATCTCTCCCCGGAGGATAAAATCCTGATCATTGATGACTTCCTGGCCAACGGCTGTGCGCTGGAGGGCCTGATCGAGATCATCCATGAGGCCGGCGCCGCAGTTGCCGGCGTCGGAATCGCCGTGGAAAAGGGCTTTCAGGACGGCGGACGAAAAATCCGGTCCATGGGCATCCGCGTGGAATCCCTGGCAATCGTTCAGTCCATGGATCCCGCGACGGGAGAGATCGTTTTTGCGGACCACAGCCCGGCAGATGCAGCAGCGGAGGATCCGGTTCACTGAGAGAAAATTCCGGCAGCCGGAACCGGTGGAACATCCGGCACAGCTGTCAGGTGCTCCGCAGCAGAAAGAAATTTTGACACAATGTTCGTTTTTTGTTAGAATGTCAGATAGTCTGAGAAGACGGACCCATGAAGGTTCGATTCCGAACCCATATGAAAGGAAAGCAGAATGAAGAAAAAGATTGCAGCAGCATTTCTTGCAGCGAGTCTGGCGGCAGCCTTCCCGGCAGCGGCATTCGCTGACGAAGAGACAACGGAGGTCCCTGAGACGGAAACGTATGAGGCTGTCTCTGAGCCGGAATCCGAGGCGGAAGAGCAGTCCTATGATTACAGCGCCTACTTTGATGACAACGGATTCTTTACAGGTGTCACCGCGCTGGATTATGTGACGCTTCCGACCTACACCGGTGTGCAGATCCCCGCATCCGAGGTCAATCCGACCGATTCGGAGATTCAGTCCAAGATCGACGAGACCATCCAGAACTATACGACGACGGAGCAGGTCAAGGAAGGCACAGTTGAGGACGGTGATTCCGTCAACATTGACTATGTCGGTTCCATCGACGGCAAGGAATTTGACGGCGGCAGCACCAACGGAAAAGGCACGACAGTGACGGCCGGCGGCGACAACTATATTGATGACTTCCTGGATCAGCTGATCGGACATAAGGTCGGTGAGACCTTCGACATCAATGTCACCTTCCCGGATGATTACGGCGTGGACGATCTCAACGGCAAGGATGCGACCTTCTCGACCACCATCAACTATATCGAGAAGACCAACGTGCCGGAACTGACGGATGATTTCGTCAAGGAAAACCTTGGCTATGACACGGTGGACGAATACAAGCAGTCCATTTCCGACAGCATTTATCAGGACAACCTCTCCTCGTCCCTGCTCAACTGGCTGATTGAGAATTCGGTGGTTTCGGAGGTGCCGGATTCCGTGGTGGATGCACTGTATCAGGTGCAGTACGATTATTACGACCGGCTCGGCTCGATGTATGGCTATGACATCGACACCGTTCTCGGCATGTTCGGCACGGATAAGGACGGCCTCCGCGATCAGTGCAAGACCTATGCGTCCAACTATCTGGTCCTTCAGGCCGTGATGGAAGACGCGTCGCTGGAAATCACGCCGGAGTATTTCATGCAGACCAACGGCGCGGATGAGGATACCTACAATTCCTATGTCGATTACTATGGCGCAGGATATGTCCATTTCACCGTCATCACCAACTGCGTGACCGATTTCATGAAGCAGTCGGCGGTGGTCTATGATGACAGCGCCGAGGTCGAGAGCGAATCCGAGACCGATCTCTCGGATGAGTTCCTGGTCACACCGAACGAGGCGGCAACCGAGGAAGAAACCACGGAAGCAGCGGAATAATTGCCGCATGCGGCCGGAATGAAACAGAGAGCGATGGGAAAATTCCCGAATCACCGGGAATATCCCACCGCTCTCTTTGATTGACAAGTTTCGGGAAAGCTGATAGACTGTAAGTAGAACTGAAAGTTTATTCTGAGCGGACATTTTCTGCCTTCGCGGATCCTGTCATTTCCTGCAGGAAAATTCGTAGAATGGCCGGCCTGGTGCGAATCCGGCGGGCGGGTGCAGATTTGCCGACGGACACGGTCGTGCGCCGGTGTGAGGAGAGTTTCATGAGAAGAAGAAAATCAATCAGGGCAGTGTCAGCCCTTGCGGCTGCTGCCATGCTGACTTTCAGCGGGTGCTATTACGGCTATGGCTACGGCTACGGCTCCGCATCCCGCAATGTGCCCAAGACAACCGCCGCGGTGGATACCATTCCGACGCTGAGCCTGCCTTCCCTTGCGGATGACAGCGGAATGTTTGTTTTCCCGGGTGTCACATGGGGCATGACGCAGTCGGAAGTGGAGAGCGCGCTGGGTGTTTCGTTCGGCGACCTGACGAGTTTCTCGGACGGCGGCGGATACGGGGACATCAATGTGAACTATATCGTCGACGGAAAGGTCTCCGTCGGCATGATGCCGGTATTTGACGCAAAGGGCGGGCTCAGCAGTCTGTCCATCTATTTTGAGGACATCTATACGGCGGATCAGCTGGATGAGCTGTATCAGGACGCCGTGGCGGAGGCCACCGCAGCCTTCGGCGATCCCGTGAAGGTCACGCCGGAGGACCGGAAGGTCAGCAATACCACCTATCATACGGAGACAACCTTCTGGTTCCACGATGTCAGCGAGACACAGCAGACAAGCCTGCAGATCGGGTATACCGATGCCGGCCGCGGGACCAGCGCCATTGTCATCGGGGTGAATTCCTATGATCCGGCAGATGTGTCGGAGGAGGAGTCCTCCGAGGGAGAGTCTGTCTCGTCAGCCGACGAGACGGAAGCGGAGAGCACCTCCGCACAGTAAGTCAGAGATTCTGGCAGGGCCGGATCTGAATCCGCTCTGCCGGTTTTCTATCTGAAGAACCAGAAGCAAAAGAAGGAAGGCAAAGAGGAGGAGAAGAAAGTGATGAAAAAGACAATGAGAAGGCTGGCTGCCATGACGGCGGCATCCGCACTGGTCCTGGGAACGGCACCGGCAGTGATCCCTGCCGCGGAGGCGGAGACAACCGCGGAAGCAGGCAGTGCGGCAGGAGATTCCCGCACCGGAGAGCTTCATCTGGATTTCTCGACCAGTGACGGCGCGTATTCCATCAGCGTGACCATGGATAAGGATGCAGACGGAGACTTTACTGCGGGAATCCAGGGGTCCGGCACAGGGCTCAGCTCGGATAGCAGCGACGCATCTTTCCAGGCAGACGATGTGATCCGCTATGTGGCTTCCAGCCAGACACTGTATGTCAATACGGATGCGATTTCGGATTTGTACAGCGATCTCACCGGGGACTCGTCGATCAGCGTGATTTTGACCGCGGTCGGCGTGACCGATTCGTGGGTCGAGGTCCCGCTGGCAGATTTCGCCGGTCTGGCCGATCTTGTCAAAGAGACAAAGACAGAGAATCTGCAGCCCTCCGACACGCTGAATCAGGCGGTGACCGATGCGCTGGCGCCGATCGGAACGTACAGTGATTCCTCAATTTCCCTGAGCTTTGACAATGACAGCCTGATTCAGACCGCCGACAATCTGGACACGGTGATCGCCGACAACAAGGAGGAGCTCAAGTCGCTGTCCGAGCAGTACGCCGGTGCGGCCGATGAGGCGCAGATTGCAGAAAAGGCCGACAAAGCGGTTGAAATCCTGGAGAACGGACTGAAGCCGTATATCGATGCCTATGCGGAGGGATATACCTCGGCGACCGGCGGAAATCAGGAAGAGTATGCGTCGTCGATCAAGGAAGAGCTGGATGCCGCGCTGCAGGATGCGTTCAGCAGCCTCACTGAGTCCACCGATCTGGAAGATTCCATGGGCTCTGATGTCTCGGTATCAGATCTCTGGGATGAGATACCGGATCTCTCCGATGAGCTGACATCCGCGCTGGAGGACATTTCGATTTCAGGTGATGTGAACGGCACTTGGGCAGAGGATTCGCTGAATCTGTCCGTGACGATGACATTCCAGGATACCGCAGCGGATGCGGATGCATCTCAGTTCAGCCTTTCCTTCTCCGCCCTCTATGACGGAGAAAACCTGTCCGATACGGGCATTGAGGTTCCGGAGAGCGCAACGGCGCTGACCGATGTGGTGAAGCAGTTCGCTGCGCTGATGGCATACTCCACGGTGGAAGATACCACGGGAGCTGACGCCGAGTAACGGGTATCTTTCGGATCATCCGGATAACGATGCGGCCGCCGGGCAGCGGAAACCTGCCGGAAAGCAGTGCAGCAGCCCGGGTGAAGATGCGGCCGCCGGGCAGCGGACGCACTCCGGAGAGGCGGAAAAACGGAGCCTGAACGGTACATCAAAAAAGGAGGCATGGAATCATTCCATGCCTCTTTTTCTCTGCGAAAAAACAGAAGTCGGACCGGTGTGAAGAACTTTGAAATCAAATGATCAGAATTTCTCACAGAGCCTCGCACCGGGGCTTGCCATCAGAGTTCCACGCCGTTTTTCCGGAGAAGCTCTCTGGCGGTGTCCACGGAATCGACGCCGTGCAGGTTCTTGACCGGCGCGAATTCCCGCTCCCGGCAGACCTCATACGCGCAGCAGCTGTCCATCATGTGGATCATGTCCAGAACCAGCTTTTCAAACTTATAGCCGTTCGGCTTGTCCGGCTTCACCAGATTTCCCTCCGCGTCAATGTACGGAATTTTCTTTTCCACAATGTGCAGCGGGAGATTCCGGCCGGCAATCCGCTCCAGGCTGTCCAGACGGAACATATAATTCAAAATCACGCCGAAGTTGTAGAGAAGGTTCCCCGCCGCATCCTTCAGGTGAATCATGTCATCCGTCATCTCGTAATACTCGACGATCGAAGGACGGCCGTCTTCCAGACACAGCACACCGACCTTCTCGTCGGGGGACGCCTTGCGGACGACCTTTGCACCGCATTCACAGCCGGATTCAATCACAGCGCCCACAAAGACGGGATCATTGATACGCTGGCAGACATTGTCCACCGCGCAGACGGTAATCCACTCCACGCCGTCCCGCTCCATCTGGTCTGCCAGACCGGCCTCCTTCAGGGAGGTAAACCAGCCGCCGTTGCCGTTGGGAGAAAGGGAGATGCGGTCCTTTGCCTCCAGATAGATATGCCCGCTGTAATCCACACTCGGCGCCATCTGCTGAATGAAGAATCTTACAGAATCCGCCGGATAGCCGAAAAAGGAATGTTCCTGCAGAAAACGGACGGTCTCATCGTGATTCTTCCGGCTGGTCATGATGTAGAGCGGGATCGGGACGCCGACTTCCTTCACGACATCCTGAAGGTTTTGGATGAGGCATTCGAAGATGTAGAGGGGATGGGTGACACCGATATTGTAGGTGCCCTTGGGGTGATCATAGCCAAGCCGGGTCCCCTGCCCGCCTGCCAGAATCAGTGCGGCAACTTTGCCCTCCCGCAGAGCCTTCTGCCCGACAGCCTGGTACAGATCCCGTTTCTTTGCAATCTCATCGATCGTCAGGGCGCCCAGGGGAAAAAATGTTCCCCGGGAAATTCCCTTTGTCTTTTCCTCCTTCCATACGTTGAGCACAGAGAGATCCAGCTGATCAATCTGGTTCAGCAGGTTCTCCCGGCTGCTTTCATCCAGAGAATCGTAAAAGGACAGGAGCTGTCCCTGATCATAGCGGGAGAGTTTTTCCTCCGCCTCTCTTTTTGTCATACCTGTCTGCCGGCGTCAGCGCAGACTTTCTGCCGCATCCGGCCGGCTTCTCCTTTCTGAACCCTGCATGCTGCAGAATTCGTTTGTTGTTGTGAATCTCGGAATCCTCCCGTCGGGATGATTCGCTGACTGCTGTGGATGGACACGGCGAAATGGAACTGTTCTCCGGTACCCTTGCTGAAATTACTTCCATTATTCCATAAAGCCCGCCTGAAAACAAGACATGGACATAAATTCACCGAATAAAACAGGCAGGGGTTCCGGGCGTCAGACAGAAAATCTGCCGGATCTCCGGGCTGCGGACAGAAAATTTATCAAATACAAATTTGTAAGCTTTTTGTAAGGAATAGCAGGGCCGGAGAATCAGACTTCTGTGTTAAGATATAAGAGCATTGCGCACAGCCGCCGATTTCCGAAAAAGGATTGATCTGCGGGTGCAGCTGTGCCATAATAAGAAACGTTCGCTTTTCGAATGACTTTACGAAAGATGAAGGAGAGGGAAATGAATTTCAGAAAGTTTTTCGTCACACTGTCTGCGGGTGCCGCTGTGATGGCGGGTGCCGGTGCGCTGTCTTCCGGAAGGGTTCTTGCCGGCGATGCGCCGGTCACGGAAGCGGAGACGAAAACCTTCGATATGGACGTCCGGATGAGCGGTGAGGCCGTTTTCCAGAGCGGCATCAGCGTGGCCGGGCAGAGTCTGGAGGGAATGACGATTGAGGAGGCGGATTCCTTCATCGATCAATATGTACAGACTAGACAGCAGCGCGCCATCACACTGACCGTGTTCGGCGATAACGTCTATAACTATAACGGGGAGAGCTTCGGCGTTACCTGGTCCAATCCGGATCTGAAGGATACCATCCGCTCATATCTTCCGACTGGAAACTTCATCGAGCAGTATAAAATGCAGAAAACGCTGGATGTGAGCCCGGAGGACCTGACCATCGATCTCACGTTTGATCAGAGTTCGCTCAGCAAGGTCGTATCAGATCTGGCCGCGTATTTCACCTCGGACCCGGTGGATGCGACGGTGACCCGGCAGAACGGCGCATTCGTCGTCACGCCGGAAGTGACGGGGCACAGCTTTGATACGGACAGCATAGTCTCGGAGCTGACCGCACAGATCAGCGACTGGGCCAACACCGATGCGATCAACTACGATCTGCCTTATACGGATGTTCCCGCCCAGTGGACCTCCGCCAACTTCGCATTCTCGGATACCCCGCTCGGCGAGTGGAGCACCGGAAATCTCGGAATTCCCAACCGCACCGCCAATATCGAGCTCTCCGCGTCGCGCGTCAACGGGACGGTTCTCTATCCCGGTCAGCAGACATCGGCGCTGACGCTCTACGGCCCGCAGACGGAGGATGACGGCTATCTGGTCGCCCCGGGCTATGAGGAGGGAAAACAGGTGCCGGCCGTCGGCGGCGGTGTATGCCAGACCACGACAACGCTCTACAATGCGCTGATCCGCGCCGAGGTGACCATTCTGCAGCGCAGCGCGCATTCGATGATTGTCACCTATGTTGCGCCCGCGCTGGATGCCGCGGTCGCGGAGGGATCCAAGGATCTGGTGTTCCGCAATGACTTTTCCAACCCGATCTATCTGGAGATGTTTGTCAGTGACGGCACCCTGTATGCGAGAGTCTACGGCATCGATGAGGATCCGTCCCGCCGGGTGGATTTCTCCTGGCAGGTACTGGATGTGCAGTTTCCGAATCCCCTCTACAATGTGGTCGTGAACAATGACGTTGCGACCTACGGGGCAGGTGCCAGCATCTCCAGCAAGGCGGTGGCCGATGTGGAGACTCACCCGTATGTGAAAGCGGTATCCTACCGCCATGTCTATGTGACGGACGCCAACGGTGTGGAGACCGAGACAGAGGTGACGCAGTGGAACTCCGACACCTACCGGCAGATGACCGGAACCATCTACATCGCCTCGGACTGCAATGTGTCCAGCCAGGCGATTCCCAGTTCTTCCCCCAATGCGGTGTATAAATATCTCGGTTGGGATATTTACCACAGCATCACGTTCAAGAATGGGCAGCCGTGGAACCCGAGCGCCGCATCGGGAAACTACACGCCCTGAGGAGGAACCGCAGCAGGGCATTTCGGATTCCTGCCATGGGTTGTGCAGGGACCGCCTGATCTGTCGTTCTTTGTTTCGTCCGTCCGGCCCGTGAAAATGCCAGTGAACGAATTTTGACGGATCACAGCGCCGAAAGGCGGCTGTGGTCCGTTTTTTCACGGCGGAACACATGATGGAAAGAGAACTGCGAGGAAAAGCTGTAAGAAGCAGGAAACAGGAGAAAGAGTGAGGATGAATATCAGACTTCCCTATAATACGGAAAAGCGGTGCGGGCTTCTGCGCGGAATGCCGCAGGCTCATTCCGGCATCATCAGCAGTACCCTGCAGCAGATTCTGCCGGCCGCAGACGAAAAGGCTGCTGACTGGCTGACCCGGATGATCTTTGTGCGTGCGCTCAACCAGTGCCGTGCCCGCGGAGCGGAGGACTGCTCTGCCCAAATCCTGTATCTCCTTCCGGAGGGGACCGCGGAGCAGTGGCTGCACGCCCGCCTGGCCGGAATTCGCCCCCTGGAAGAACTCCTATCGGCAACTGCTCTCACGGCTGCTGCAGATCCCGGCGCGGCACAGAATACAGCCGGTGCCGCCAGGCCGCAGAATTTCGCCGGCGCCGGTACAGTCCGGAAATTTGCCGGCGCCGATACGGCAAAACACTTTTCCTGCCGGATTCAGACCACCGCGTCAGTCTCCGCACAGATCGCGGAACCGGTGGTGACGGTCACCGTGACGGGACAGCAGATCTGCCCCCTGTCCCGGCCGGAGAATCCAGAAGGCTGGTCTGTTATTGCTGCCGGGTCTGCCGGGGAGAGCGGAAGCGCGGTTCTGGCGGAAGTGCGGCACACGGATCTCTCCGCACACTTTTCGGAAAACTTCCTGTCCGGCGCTGTCCCGGCGGGTCTGCGGCATTTCTGCATCCCATCGGCGGCCGCTCTGGCAGGAAGGCCGGAAGAGGGCAGAGATGACCTGTATGTCTGCGCTGTCGGGGAGGGCGGAATTTTTGCGGCGCTCTGGTATCTGGCGGAGGGGTGGAACCGGGGCTTTTCTGTCCGGCTTCCGGAGATCCCGATCCGGCAGGAGACCATCGAAATCTGCGACGTCTTTGCGTGCAATCCCTACCAGATGGCTTCGGACGGCTGTGCTCTGACGGTCACCTGCCGGCCGGCGCGCGTTCTGGAATGTTTCCGCGCAGCGGGATTTCCGGCGCAGGTGATCGGAACCATCCGCGCTGACCGGGATAAAATCATTGAAAACCGCGGTGAAATCCGGTATCTGGACCGGCCTGCCGCCGACACCCTGGCAAAGGGACTGGAATTCCCCGTGCAGGCATGATAAAATAAAAAAATCGCTGCAGTATTCATTTACAGAATGAGGAGGAGCTTCCATGAAAGAAAGAATACTCGCTGTCCTGGAGAAGAACAGCCGGATCGATCTGCATGACCTTGCGGTGCTTCTGGGCGAGTCAGAGGTTGATGTTGCCAATGCCATTGCAGAGATGGAGCGGGATCATGTCATCTGCGGCTATCATACCATGATTAACTGGGAGAATACGTCCGAGGAAAAGGTTCAGGCGCTGATCGAGGTCAAGGTGACACCGCAGCGCGGACTTGGTTTTGACAAGATCGCGCGCCGGATTTACAGCTTTCCGGAGGTCGATTCCTGCTACCTGATGTCCGGCGGCTTCGATCTGATGGTGATCATCGAGGGCAAGACCATGCGCGATGTGGCGCTGTTCGTCGCCAGCAAGCTCTCCACCCAGGATCAGGTGCTCAGCACGTCCACACACTTTGTTCTCAAGAAATACAAGCAGGATGGCACCGTTTTCTCCAGCGAAGACGAGGAAGACAGAAGAATTCAGGTGACGCCATGAAGAATCCGATTGCTGACAAGGTTGCTTCCATCAAACCCTCCGGCATCCGGAAATTTTTTGATATCGTGACGGAAATGAAGGATGCCATTTCGCTGGGTGTCGGTGAGCCGGACTTCGAGACACCCTGGCACATCCGCGAAGAGGGAATTTATTCCCTGGAAAAAGGCCGTACCTTCTATACCTCCAACTCCGGCCTGAAGGAGCTCAAGGTGGAGATCTGCCGGTATCTGGCCCGCCGCTTTGATGTGGAATATGACCCGGACAAGGAAGTCTTTGTGACCGTCGGCGGATCGGAAGCCATCGACGCCGCGATGCGCGCCATGCTGAATCCGGGGGATGAAGTGATCATCCCGCAGCCCAGCTATGTCTCCTACGAGCCCTGCGCGATCCTTGCCGACGGAAAGCCGGTGATCATCCCGCTGAAGGAGGAGAATGATTTCCGCCTGATGCCGGAGGAACTGCTGGCAGCAGTGACGGACCGGACAAAGATCCTGGTTCTGCCGTTCCCGAATAATCCGACCGGCGCGGTGATGACCGCGGAGGATCTGGCCGCCATTGCAAAGATCTGCGTGGAGAAGGATATCTACGTGATTTCCGATGAGATCTATACGGAGCTCACCTACCGCGGAACCCCCGCTACCATCGCGGCCTGCCCCGGCATGAAGGAGCGCACGATTCTGATCAACGGATTCTCCAAGGCGTACGCGATGACCGGATGGCGTCTGGGCTACGCCTGCGGTCCAGAGGAGATCATCCGCCAGATGGTCAAGATCCACCAGTTTGCCATCATGTGCGCGCCGACCACCAGCCAGTACGCCGCCGTTGAGGCGCTGCGGAACGGTGACGACGATGTCCGCATGATGCGGGAATCCTACGACATGCGCAGAAGGTACCTGCTGAATGCGTTCAAGGAGATGGGGCTGCCCTGCTTCACGCCTTACGGCGCGTTCTATGTCTTCCCCAGCATCAAAAAGTTCGGAATGTCCAGCGATGAATTCGCGACAAGGTTCCTCCGGGAGGAGAAGGTTGCGGTCGTTCCCGGCACCGCGTTCGGTGAGAGCGGCGAGGGATTCGTCCGGATTTCCTATGCCTATTCCCTGGACCGGCTGAAGGAAGCTATGGGAAGGATGAAGGACTTTATCGGTAAACTTCCGGTGCAGGAGGGATCCGAATCGTGCTGAATGTCGTTCTGCTCGAGCCGGAAATCCCGGCCAATACCGGAAACATCGGCCGGACCTGTGTGGCGACCGGGAGCGTGCTGCATCTGATCGAACCCCTGGGGTTTCAGATCGATGAAAAGAATCTGCGCCGCGCCGGCATGGATTACTGGCCGAAGCTGAATTACCGGCTGTACCGGAACCTGGCGGAATTCTGGGCGAAAAACCCTGCGGCGGAGCGGCAGATGCTGTTTGCGACAACAAAGGCCTACCGCAGCTACACCGAGGCGGTGTATACTCCGGACAGCTGGATCATGTTCGGGAAGGAAAGCGCCGGAATTCCCGAGGAGATTCTGGTCGCACATGAGAGTGCGTGCGTGCGGATTCCGATGTTCCCGGAGATCCGCTCGCTGAACCTCTCCAATTCGGTGGCAGTCGTCATCTATGAGGCGCTCCGGCAGACCGGATTCCGCGGGCTCCAGGAGGAGGGTGCGCTGCACCATTCCGTCTGGCACAGCACCGGGACAGAGAGCGGACCGGTGGCGAGGCATGGCCTCGAATAAACGTCGCAGTATCACAAAAGCGGCGGTGAATCCCCCCAAAAAGGGAATTCACCGCCGTTCTTGTCTGCCCTGAAACCTGCACCGGCGATACAGGCCCCCGTTTTATTGGAACGTGGCGATGGTCACGCCGGAATCGCCCTCGCCGTATACGCCCAGGCGGTACTCCTTGATGTAAGAAGTTTTCCGGAGCTTCTGCCAGACCGCATTCTTCAGTGCACCCGTGCCGCGCCCGTGCACAATGCGGACCTTGTCGAGATGGGAGAGGTAAGCGTCGTCCAGATATTTGTCCAGGACAGGCAGGGCCTCGTCCACCGTCATGCCGATCAGGTTGATCTCCGGGGAGATGCGGGACGCCTTGTCCATCTGGGCCTGCGCGGAGGCGCCGGACGATCTGCGGGATGCGGAGCCGAAGGACGCTTTCTCCTTCTTTTCTGCGGCCTCGCTCCGGACCATCTCCAGATCTTTGACATTGACCTGGGTGGTCAGGATTCCCATCTGTACGGTCAGGTTTCCGCCCGCGTCCGGAAGGCTGGTCACAGTGCCCTCCAACCCCATGGACAGCACCTTGACAGTGTCGCCGATCCGAAGCGCTGCAGGATCGGGTGTGTTTTTCTTTTTTGGCTTCGGCGCACGCTTTTCGGGAACCGAGGACACCTGATTCAATTTTTCGCGGAGTCTGGTGCGCTCCTGTTCCATCATCCGGCTCACGCCGCCGTCCTCCGCGGTCTTGTTCAGAATCCGGATGGACTCGTCCGCGTAATCCTTGGCGTCCTGCAGCACCTTCGCGGCCTTGTCGCGGGATTTCTGCAGGATTGCCTCCCGCTTTTCGTCCAGCTGCCGGCGCTGCTCCGCCAGATCCCTGCGGATGCGCTCGGCTTCTGCCAGTTCCTCTGCCGCTTTGCGGCGGTCTTCCTCCATCCGCACCCGGGAGTCCTCGAGGCCGGCGACGACGTCCTCAAAACTGGTGCTCTCGTGATCCATTCGCTTCTGCGCGTCTTCAATCAGCGAATCGGGAAGCCCGAGCTTGTGGGAGATGGCGAAGGCGTTGCTCTTGCCGGGGATTCCGATCAGCAGCCGATAGGTCGGCTGCAGCGTGTCGACATTGAATTCACAGCAGGCATTTTCCACATGGTCTGTGGAGAGCGCATAGATTTTGATCTCGCTGTAGTGGGTGGTCGCCATGGTGCGGATTTTCTGCTCGTGGAGATAGGAGAGAATCGACTCCGCCAGTGCGGCCCCCTCATTCGGGTCGGTGCCCGCACAGAGCTCGTCGAACAGCACCAGGGAATCCCGGTCGGCTGTCTTCAGAATCCGGACGATGTTGGTCATGTGCGCCGAAAACGTGGAGAGGGAGAGCTCGATGCTCTGGCGGTCGCCGATATCCGCCCAAACCTCTTGAAAGACGTTGATCGTCGATCCCTCGAAGGCCGGGATGTGCAGTCCTGCGCATCCCATCAGGGTGAGAAGGCCGACCGTCTTTAGCGTGACTGTTTTTCCGCCGGTGTTCGGCCCGGTGATGATCAGCTGGTCAAAGGTTTCCCCCAGCGTCAGGTCGATCGGAACCACCTTCTTCCGGTCCAGCAGCGGGTGTCTCGCCTTCTTCAGGCGGATGATTCCCCTTGTGGTTAGCCGCGGTTCCACGCCGCGCATCTGACGGGAGAGACTGCCCTTGGCAAAGATGAAATCCAGCTTTTCCAGGATTTCCAGATCGGCGTGGATTTCCTTTTCAAACGCGGCTGCCTGGGACGAGAGATCCGCGAGAACCTTCTCGATTTCCTTTTTCTCCTGACCCTCCAGCTCTTTCAGCGTGTTATTGAGGTTGACCACGCTCATCGGTTCGATGAAAAGGGTCGAGCCGCTGGAACTCTGGTCGTGCACAAGGCCTGGCACGCTGGATTTGTTCTCCGCCTTGACCGGCACGCAGTAGCGGCCGTCCCGCATGGTGATCACCGCATCCTGCAGGAGACTGCGCTGGCTGGCGAGAAGCCCGGCGAGCTGCTGATGGACGCGCTCACCGGTCAGTTTGATAGCGCGGCGCACGGACTTCAAGCCAGGGCTGGCATCATCGGCGATTTCGTCCTCCGAGAGAATACAGCGCGTGATTTCCCGCTCCAGCGAGGGATAGGGCATGAGAGAATCATAGTAGCCGTCGAGCGCGTCCGCCGGGCGGTCCTCCTTTGCGGGGTCCCGTTTCCCGTAGGAGACGGCGCGGCTCACTGCGGAAAGGAGTGACCCGACCCCCAGAAGTTCGCCGGCGCTGAGGGACGCGCCGACCCGGAGTCTGGCCAGAGATGCCCGGATATCCTTCACGCCGCCGAAGGACATGCCGCCCTTCCGGTAAACGCGGGCCAGCGCGTCGGAAGTCTCCTTCTGCGCGGAGATGATGTCGCGAATATCGCTCATGGGGCGCAGCGCGCGGCAGGCACTTTTCCCGCCCTCGGTGGCGGCGAGATCCGCGAGCATGCCGATAATTTTATCGTATTCCAGTACAGAGAGTACCTGTTCGTTCATTCGTAAAGCAGAACCTTTCCTGATTAATATTAATTGCCAATTTATGAATGATCGATTCGATTCATGATTCGGACGAAATGATTGATTCTGAACAAAGAATCATGTAGATGAAATCAAGCATTCGGAT
>OMZJ01000097.1 GCA_900315495.1 uncultured Lachnospiraceae bacterium | reverse complement strand
CATCTTCCGATCATTTCTTACCTGCAGGAGTGTGTAAAGGTACTGGAGTAACATCCGAAACAGAGTTTATTTTCTGACAGTGGATTACATTGATTTTTTGGAAGAATGCCCCGTCGTGATTCGTCTTCACGACGGGGTAATTTTTGGCATACGATCCGGTTGGATCAGCAACCTTGACACTCTGATACTTTCTCCGTAAGATGTTACTGCGGTTGTTCCAATGATGCCTGTGTGTTGTACATCAGAGAACGGCGCCCGAGGGTGTGAAATCTGCAGGTGCAGCAGAGCAGGACCCTAGTTCGAATTTGAGGAGGTGCTTCGGAATGGAAAAGAGGGTTTCTGTTGTGGTCTGTTATAACAGCAGTGAGCAGATCCGGCAGTTTGAAGCAGATCTTCAGAATCAATCGGAAAAAGTCAATTTGCTGGCTATTGATAACACCGGAGGGAAATATCCTTCCTGCAGCAGTGCATATAACGCCGCAGTGCAGCAGATTCAGACAGAATTTGTTATTTTCTCACATCAGGATATCCGCTTCTGCCATTCGGATACGATCAGGCGTTTTGTCGATGACTGTGAGAAAGCCGGTGAGAATGACATTGTCGGCGTGGTCGGAAAAAAAAGAGGATATCCGTATGGAATCGGAAATATCTATCAGGGAACCCGGGGACACAGAGCGGCGGTCGGTGTCATACATGGCATGACAGAGTGTGATACAGTGGATGAATGTTTCTTTGGCGGGCGAACAGCCTGTTTTCGTCGTTATCCTTTTTCGGAGACGCTCTGCGACGGCTGGCATTGTTATGCGGTGGAAAGATGTCTCGCTGCTCTTGCGCGGCACGATCGGGTTCTTGTCGCAGACAGCGATTTAATCCATCTTTCCGGGGGAAGAACGAATCACGCATATAATATCACACTGTACAAAATATGCATGGCTTACCGCAGGACAATCGATTATATTGCGACAACCTGCGAAAGCACATCAACCCGGCCGGTGAAGCGGGAGGCAGCATTGATCAAGCGGGAGCTGCACGTTTTAAAGAGAAATTTCTTGGAAAGGATAAGTCACAGAGGCTGATGAAGAGAACATCTCTTGTAAAAAATTCTTTCTTTAACATGGTCTACAGAGGATTTTCAGCGCTGTTTCCTTTGCTCACCACAACATATATTGCCAGGACACTGCTCCCCGAACGGGCCGGCCTGGTCTCTTATGCGAATACAATTGCACTCTACTTTACTACAGTAGCATCACTTGGAATACCAAATTACGGCGTCAAGGAGATTTCCAGGCATGGAGACGATATTCCGGCGAGAAGCAAGTCGTTTCTGGAATTATTTACGATCAATGGAATTTCAACTTCCATCTGTACCATCGCCTATTTTCTGCTGATCAATTTGTCTCCTTATTTTGCCGGAAAAAGAGCCGTATTGAATACGATGGGGCTCCTTCTGATCCTCAATTTCTGCAACGTTGACTGGTTCTATCAGGGAATCGAAGAATACAAACTGATTTCTGTACGAAGTATCCTGGTCAAGTTGATTTCTTTTGCGGCAATGCTGATCTTTGTACACAAGCCATCAGATTATCTGATTTATGCACTGATTCTGTGCTTTGCAACAGCAGGTAATTATCTCTACAATATCGCTGTACTCCCGCGCTACATTAAGATCAGAAAAGTTACATTTCAGTTAAAAAAGCATCTTACAGCGGTATTTATCCTGCTTGCTTCAACGCTTGCCACAGAATTGTATACAACGCTGGATTCTGTGATGCTGGAATATTATGTGGGCACGGCGAGTGTGGCTTATTACAGCAATGCGGTGAAAATTGTCCGTATGGTATACACCCTTGTTATTGCGATGATTGCTCCTCTGTATCCAAGAATTTCATTTTATTTACAGAACGATGAAGAGGAAAAAAGCAATCGGCTGTTGAATTACGCGATTCGGATCGTGATCCTGCTGGGAGTTCCCGCAGTGATCGGTATCTTTTTACTGGCGGATCAGATTGTACTGATTCTGTTTGGATTAGAATATCTGCGGTCAATCGATGTGCTCAGAATTGCCAGCGTGCTGATTCTGATGTTTTCCGTTGCATATACGCTGGGCCACATCGTATTGATGGCCGCTGGCGAGGAGAAAAATATCCTGAAGGCGACGCTTGTCGGTGCAGCGGTCAATGCAGTGATGAATTTCACGCTGATTCCGGTATTTCAGGAACGCGGGGCAATTCTGGCCTCTGTCTTTTC
>OMZJ01000101.1 GCA_900315495.1 uncultured Lachnospiraceae bacterium | reverse complement strand
GGACAGGTATGCGGCGCCTTCTTTTTGTGGACTGCAGCTGCTGGGTGATGCAAAACAGCTGCACAGGTGATTCAAAACTGGGTATTCCATGAGGCTTCAGTGTTATAATCTGTTTGCAGTAAAAATCCCTTCACATCTGGAACTTGATAAATTCAAGACGGATGTAGTCGGGTAAAAAATGTAGTGATACTTTTACCATTATCTAAGGATAATTGAATCACCGTCCTCCGAGGTGATAACAAATTGACAGCAGAGCGAACAGACATATAGTTGAAAAAAGTTGACAGACATTCCCCCGGATGATATTTTTGCTATAGTAATAAATGCTGCGGCCAGAAGAATGTTCGGACTGGCAGAAAAAGGGGAACAGAGATGAGTTTTTCTACTCTGGAATGTTTTAAGCAAACAGCGGACAGCGGGAGTATGCGGAAAGCAGCAGAAAGGCTGGGTATTCCACAGCCAGCCGTAAGGAAAAAAATAGACCAGCTGGAAGAAGAGACGGGAAAGGTATTGTTTATCCGGAATCAGTCTGGTTGTGTACTGACCGCTGATGGACAGACTTTGTATGATTACGTGGAAAGCATCCTGCTGATCCGGGATGAATATCTGGAGAAAAGCGGAAGCAGTAACCAGAAAAAGCCGCTGACCATAAGGATTTCCACGGTAAGAGGGTTGGCGTCAACCATGTGCGGCCGATGGATTTCAGGTTTTGCTGCATCCAGTCCGGATGTGCATTTTCAGCTGACAACGGGGAGCTCGGATGAAATTGCCTATCGACTGGAGCATTCCTTATGTGAGATCGGCGTAATCTCGAAACTGGAGAAAAAACCTGTATTTCTGGATGGATTCGCCGTCGGAAAGGAGCGGGTGGCCGTCTTCATGTCGGAAACGGGACCATTGGCGGGAGAAAAAGAGCCGATTTCTCTGAAGAAACTGGTGAACCAGAAACTGATTATACCGATCGAAAATGCAGTGATGAAAGAGAATCTTCAGGCTTTTCCCCAAAAAGTTGGAAAGAATGTGCTGTGCCGTACGTCTAATTTTTCTGCGGCAGAGGAGATCGTCGGAAGCGGTATGGCAATAGGGCTTTATCCGGAATCTTTTTTTCAGGGAAGATCATCCTGGAAAATCTGTAAAAAGCAGCTGGAACCGAAGACAGCGATGAGTTATTATATGGTGTGGAATAATGAGCATGGCATCAGCGGGATAGTTGCTCAATTTATAGATTATGTAAAAGAAAAAAGCCGCAGCGAGTTGGATGAATAACATAAAAATGAAAGGCCGTTTTGCTTTATGAAAAGAAAAGCAAAACGGCCTTTCTGTATGAATTTACATACCAGCATTGCTTCTTGAAATACGGTTGTGATAACAAACATGATGCACGGGTGATGCTAAACTGGATCTTCCATGAGCATCGGAGATATGTTATTGTATTTTTGAAAGGTGAGTCGATCGTAAAACATTTTATGCGGGGGGGTAGTACCAATGGACAGGGAATCCTAATCGTGAAACGGAGAGACAACACATCACAAAAAGGAGACTATTATGAATAGCAAAAGAATGAAAATGCCGGTTGTTGTTCTTGCTATAGTAATCATGTTTGTTGTCGCAGCAGTATCAGGCGTAATGGCCGCTGATAGCTTTTATTACAAACTGCATATTGTAAGTGCATCAGAGGGTTATAATACAGCCGCACATGACAAGTACGCAGGTCAGTGTGTCACGCTGATTCAGGTAACCAACATTGACCGGGATAGCATTCTCTATCAGAAAAAATCAGTCAACATGATAGTGATCAACGGTCAAAACGGAGTACAAATGACAAGAAATGCGGTATTGAGCTCACCAGATCAGATCCCGAGCATTCCGTCGAGCGCAATCCTGAACTACATTTACAATGGCAATTACTACGGGTGGATGCAGAAACCGGTAATTCTTCGGGCAAATTCTACGACAACCAATCCTGGATTTACGGTCGAAGGTTATTGGTATCCCAATTACGGAACTTCCTACTCGGGGCAGTAATGCTGCCATTGGAATTATTTTCCTTCCCGGTCTCTGCACTGCAGAGACCGGGGGTAGTAATATTTATTGTAGGAGGAGGGAGCGGAATGGTTAAGAAGAAATGGTGCGTGCTTCCGCTTCTGCTGTTTCTTGTGACTGTCTCTGGCTGCGGATCTGTCTACATGACAGCTGAGGATCGATATCAGCAGAATGGGAAAATCTCCGAAAGCGTTGAAATGGAAACGGCCAATAACGGTGAGCTTACCGCGTATGAAAACGCTTCTACCATAGAGCCGGATATTTATCAGATTGCGAAAGTGTTCTCCGGGCTTACGCAGGAAGAAGTGGAAAAGGGACTGATTCATGATGGCCATGAGGATGTTCAGAAAATCGTGGAAATCACTGAAAATGACAAAATGATAAATGTTTATACATCTAGTTCAGGAAATGCAAGCGTACGAAATTCAGCAGATGCTGATTGGTATGATAGTATGACTGCTGTCCCTGGCGAGGAAAACGCCGGAATGTTTGAAGCATTACGGCAGTGGTATCCGCAGACGGAACTGGAGGGCCTTTCTCCGGAGGACGCTCTAAAGATCTGCGAGGATGCCATGGAGCAGGCAGATCTTCCCTGTGTATATGAGCAGACCATTGTCCTGGACCCGGATTCGATGGGGAAGCTTTCTGCGCTGCATTATAGTTTTCAGGATCCGGAAAATACTTCAGAGAAAAATGAAGACAATACAGAAAAACCGGGAGCATATGTCCTTTATTTCCGTGTTCTGGCAGGGGAGCATCCGCTGGTGACTGTCGGAGGCCGGGGATATGTCAAAATTATCTGCGGACAGGATGAGAAAATCATTCTGATGGATAGTGACGATTTTTTTGTGAACCCGGAGAGCGGAAAACCTGTCCAGAGAAAGGTGATCAGTGCGGAAGAAGCGTACCGGAGAGGGCAGGGATATCTGCAGGAACACGGGAAAGCAAGTGCATCCATAACGCAGGTCAACATTTGCTATACAAGCCGGTATGTGACAGAGACAACAAGGAATCTGGAACCGTGCTGGGAGATCCGTTACCAGACGGAAAGCAATGGCAGTACATCGGAAGACTCTGTTTTTCTGGATGCGGTGAGCGGTCAGGAGATCAATCGAAATGAATACTATTAATGAAAATGGCAGCTGCGATCGCAAAAAGGCCGGAATTATCCGGGCAGACCTGCTCCGGTTTTTCACCCCGGAGAAGCTTGCGGCGGGTATTCTTCTGGTTGCTCTGATTCTGGTTTATTCTGTGGCCGACAATTTATTCATGAATGACTTTCTGGCATCGGATGCCGTGAAATCTCAGAGCATTCTGGATAATATTATGGGAGCGCTGCTTTTTGACCGCTGCAAACCGCTGCTGGTGCTGGCGGTTTCTGTTTTCACGGTTCCGTCCTATGCATATGATTTTCGCAATCATTATACGCCGTATCTGCTGGAACGGGGAGGGCTCCGGTCCTACGTGTTTTCGATGATGCAGTCTGTTTTTCTGTACACGATGATAACACTGGTCCTTGGGTTCTATCTGGCTGGGCTCTTTCTTCGTTTATTTATGGTAATGCAGACAAAAAACAGCTACAGCGGTTTTGGATTTTATCAGGGACTGGCGGAAAGCCGCTTTGCCTGGTTTTATCTGGGAATCATTGCGTTTAATTTTGCCCTGTCAACGGTACCGCTGTGCTGTGCGGGAATACTGGTTTCCGTCCGGAAGCCGGATATATACGTGGCGCTGGGATCGACCTTCTTTCTTTTCTATATTCTGCAGAATCTGACCTCCGGAATTCCGTATATTTTTTCCTACGCACAACTGGGCGCTGAACCGGGAACCTTCGGAATCTGGGACAGCCTGTATCATGTAATCTATTTCAGCCTCTGGCAGTTCGCAGTATCCGCATTGATTTACCGTGCGATGAAGAGGAGGCGTGATGATGGAGTTCTGTAGGAAAAGCCTGCTGACAGCCCGTTCTCATTTTTACGGGTGGAAAAAAGATTATCGCGTGTGGCTGGTGTTTTTGATGGAAGGCT
>OMZJ01000159.1 GCA_900315495.1 uncultured Lachnospiraceae bacterium | reverse complement strand
ATTCAAACTCAATGGTTGCCGGCGGCTTGGACGTGACGTCGAAGAGCACGCGGTTGACGCCCTTGACCTCGTTGACGATCCGGCTGGAGATCCGGTCGAGCACGTCGTAGGGGATCCGGGACCAGTCTGCGGTCATGAAATCGGACGTGTCAACCGCCCGCAGGGCAACCGCATAGTCGTAGGTACGCCCGTCGCCCATCACGCCGACGGAGCGCAGGTTGGTCAGCACCGCAAAGTACTGGGCGATCGACCTGTTCAGGCCAGCCTTGTCGATCTCCTCACGGTAGATCGCGTCGGCCTCGCGCAGCAGATCCGCCTTTTCCTTCGTGACCTCGCCGATGATGCGGATCGCAAGGCCCGGACCCGGGAATGGCTGGCGGTTGACCAGATATTCCGGCAGGCCCAGTTCGCGGCCCAGCTGGCGCACCTCATCCTTGAAGAGGATCCGCAGCGGCTCGATGATCTCCCGGAAATCCACATAGTCCGGAAGACCGCCCACGTTGTGGTGGCTCTTGATGACCGCGGCATTGCCCAGGCCGGACTCAATCACATCCGGATAGATGGTGCCCTGCACCAGGTAGTCCACCCGGCCGATCTGCTTTCCGACGCGCTCGAACACGCGGATAAACTCCTCGCCGATGATCTTTCTCTTGCGCTCGGGGTCGGTGACGCCCTTCAGCTTGCCCAGGAACTCCTCCTCGGCGTTGACGCGGATGAAGTTGATGTCCCATTTCCGGAACGCCTGCTCCACCTCGTCGCCCTCGTTCTTGCGCATCAGCCCGTGATCCACGAAGACGCAGGTCAATTGATTCCCGATCGCCTCGGCAAACAGCGCTGCGGCTACGGAGGAATCCACGCCGCCGGAGAGCGCCAGCAGCGCCTTCTGGCTGCCGACCTTCCGGCGGATGCTTTCGATGGCTGTCTTACAGTAGTCCCCCATCGTCCAGTCACCGACAGCTCCGCAGACCTTGTAGAGGAAGTTATGGATCATCTGCGTCCCGTTCTCCGTGTGCATGACCTCCGGATGGAACTGCACGCCGTAAAACCCGCGGGACTCGTCGCAAATGGCGGCGGTGGGACACTTTTCGGTCGTCGCGGCGATCCGGAAGCCCGCCGGAATTTTCTCCATGTAGTCACCGTGGCTCATCCAGGCCTGCCCCTTTTCGGGGAGGCCGGAAAAGATGGCGGCTGCGGTGTCATAGGACGCGATGGTCTTGCCGTATTCGCGGGCCTCGTCATCCTGCGCCGGCACCACGCGGCCTCCCAGCGTATAGCTCATCAGCTGGCAGCCGTAGCAGATGCCCAGCACCGGGATTCCCAGGGAAAAAAGCTCCGGGGAATAGTGGGGGGATGCCGGCTCGTACACGCTGTTCGGGCCGCCGGTCAGGATAATCCCGATCGGGTTCTTCTCCCGGACCTTCTCGAGCGGCGTCGTGCACGGAAGCAGCTCGCAGTATACATGGCACTCGCGCACCCTGCGCGCGATCAGCTGATTGTACTGCCCGCCGAAATCCAGAATGATAACTGTCTGTCTGCTCATGTTTTCCTCGTCTCTCAACGCACCTTCTGATTGATCGTCGTCAGATCCACGGCGCGCAGCTGCGGAGAGCGGCCCTTCTCCCTTGCGCGGAGAATCGCCTTTGCGGTATCGATTGCCGTGATCACCGGAATCGAGCGCTCCGTCGCCGCCTTGCGGATCTTGAAGCCGTCGGTGGTATGGGCCCGGTTCTTTCCGGGCGTATTGATAATCATATCAAACATACCGATTTCAATCAAGTCGAGAACCGAGGGACTTCCTTCCCGGATGCTGTTGACGCGCTCGCAGCGCACGCCGTGGTTCTGCAGGTACTCGTAGGTTCCGTGCGTGCAGTAGATGTGCATGCGAAGCGACTCCATCTCCTTTGCGATCGGCACGATCTCCGGCTTATCGGCGTCCTTGACCGTGATCAGGATGCGGCTGCCCTTGTCCGGCAGCTCCAGGTTGGCGCCCTTGAACGCCTTGAGCAGCGCCTGGTTGAAGTCTTTGTCGATGCCCAGGACCTCGCCAGTGGACTTCATCTGCGGCCCCAGCGTGGTGTCCGCGTCCTCCAGCTTGCTGAAGGAGAAGACCGGCATCTTCACGGCATAGTACTCCGCTTCCGGATACAGGCCCGTGCCGTAGCCGAGGTCCTTCAGCTTCTCTCCCAGCATCACGCGGGTCGCCAGCTCGATGATCGGCACACCCGTGACCTTGGAGATATAGGGGATGGTGCGGGAGGATCTCGGGTTGACCTCGATCACATACACCTTGCCCTCATGGATGACAAACTGGATATTGACCAGTCCGATGACGTGCAGCGCCGTCGCGAGGCGCTTCGAATAATCCGCGATCACGGCCTGATGTTCCTTCGAGATCTTCACCGGCGGATACACCGAGATGGAGTCTCCGGAGTGAATGCCCGCGCGCTCGATGTGCTCCATGATGCCCGGGATCAGAATGTCCTCCCCGTCGCAGACCGCATCGATTTCCAGCTCCTGCCCCATCAGGTACTTGTCCACGAGGATCGGGTGCTCCTGGGAGTACATGTTGATGATTCCCATGTAGTTGTTGATATCGTCGTCGTCATAGCAGATCTCCATGCCCTGGCCGCCCAGGACATAGGACGGGCGCACCAGCACCGGATACCCGATGCGTTTGGCAATCTCCCGGGCCTCCTCCGCGGTAAAGCAGGAGCCTGCCTCCGCCTTTTCGATGTGGGTCTGGCGCAGGATCTCGTCAAATTTCTCGCGGTCCTCCGCCGCGTCCACGCCCTCGGCGTCGGTGCCGAGGATCCGCACGCCCATATCCGTGAGCGCCTGGGTGAGCTTAATGGCGGTCTGGCCGCCGAACTGGACGACCGCCCCCCACGGTTTCTCGAGCTCGACGATGTTCTGCACGTCCTCCGCGGTCAGCGGCTCGAAGTACAGCTTGTCGGCCACGTCAAAGTCTGTGGACACCGTCTCGGGATTGTTGTTGACGATAATCGTATAGCAGCCCAGCTTCTTCAGGCTCCAGACGGAGTGCACGGAGCAGAAGTCAAACTCAATGCCCTGGCCGATGCGGATCGGGCCGGAACCCAGAACCAACACCTTCTTCGGGATATCCTCGCACTGGGACTCGCTGAAGTCGTCATAGGTCGAATAGTAATAGGGGGTCTCCGCGTCAAACTCCGCCGCGCAGGTATCGACCATCTTGAAGGAGGCGTGGATATTCATCTGGTTGCGGAGCGCCTTGACCTCGGTGCCCGGGATGCCGCGGAGGCTTCCGATGTAGTTGTCCGTGAAGCCGTACTCCTTGGCCAGGTGCAGCAGATCGCAGGTTAAGGGCTCCTTTTTGATCCGCTCCTCCATGTCCACGATATCTTTGATCCGGTCAATAAACCAGAGGTCGATCTTTGTGACCGCGTTGATCTCCTCCGGCGCAATCCCGCGGCGCAGGGCCTCGGCGATCACGAACAGCCGCTGGTCGTCAATCAGTTCCAGCCGGCCGCGGATCTGCTCGTCCGTCAGCGGCTTGAGCGACGGAAGCCCCAGGGAATTCACGTGCTGCTCCAGCGAGCGGACGGCCTTCATCAGCGCGCCCTGGAAGCTGTTGTCGATGGCCATCACCTCGCCGGTGGCCTTCATCTGGGTGCCGAGCTTATGGCTGGCGGTGATGAATTTGTCGAAGGGCCACTTCGGGATTTTCACGACGCAGTAGTCCAGCGCCGGCTCGAAGCAGGCGGTGGTCTTGCCGGTGACGGAATTCTTGATCTCATCCAGCGTGTAGCCCAGCGCGATCTTCGCGGTCACCTTGGCGATCGGGTAGCCGGTCGCCTTGGAGGCCAGCGCGGAGGAACGGGAGACACGGGGGTTGACCTCGATGACGGCGTACTCGAAGCTGTCCGGCTTGAGCGCGAACTGCACGTTGCAGCCGCCCTCGATACCGAGGGCCGTGATGATGTTCAGCGCGGCCGTGCGGAGCATCTGGTACTCCTTGTCCGCCAGGGTCTGGGAGGGCGCCACGACGATCGAGTCGCCGGTGTGCACGCCCACCGGGTCCACATTCTCCATGTTGCAGACGGTGATGACATTGCCCGCGCCGTCCCGGATGACCTCGTACTCGATTTCCTTCCACCCGGAGATGCAGCGCTCAATCAGAACTTCCCCGATGCGGGACAGGCGCAGACCGTTGCTGCAGATTTCAGACAGCTCCGCCCGGGTGTAGGCGATGCCGCCGCCGGTGCCGCCCAGCGTATAGGCGGGGCGCACAACGACCGGAAGGCCGATCTGGTCAGCGAAGGCCAGGGCGTCATCCACGTTCCGGACGACCTTACTGGTGACAAGCGGCTGGCCGATGGATTCCATGGTGTCCTTGAAGCCCTGCCGGTCCTCCGCCTTGCGGATGGATTCGGCGCTGCAGCCGAGAAGCTTCACATTGTATTTTTTCAGAACACCGGCCTCGTCCAGCGCCATCGCCAGGTTCAGGCCGGTCTGGCCGCCCAGCGTGGGCAGGATGGAATCCGGGCGCTCCATCTCGATGATCTGTGTGACGGAAGCCACATTCAGGGGCTCGATGTAGACGTGATCGGCGATGTCCTTGTCCGTCATGATGGTGGCAGGGTTGGAATTGACCAGCACCACCTCGATGCCCTCTTCGCGCAGAGAACGGCATGCCTGCGTGCCCGCATAGTCAAACTCGGCAGCCTGTCCGATGATAATCGGACCGGATCCGATCACCAGAACTTTTTTGATATTTTTGTTCCTCGGCATGTCAATCCTCCTCCATGAGTTCCATAAACTGGTTGAACAGATATTCGGTATCGCGCGGTCCCGGGCAGGCTTCCGGATGGAACTGCACCGTGAAGATCTTCTTTTTCTTGTACCGGAGTCCCTCTACCGTCCCGTCGTTGACATTGACATGGCTGATCTCGGCGATCGCGGGATCGACGCTGTCGGCTTCGACCATGTAGCCGTGGTTCTGCGAGGTGATGTAAACCCGGCCGGTTGCCAGATCCTTGACCGGGTGGTTTGCCCCGCGGTGCCCGTACTTGAGCTTGCCGGTCTTCGCCCCGGTCGCCAGCGCCATCAGCTGATGTCCGAGACAGACCGCAAAGATCGGGATATCCGACGCATAGAGCCTGCGGATCTCGGCGATGATGCCCGGGTTGTCCGCCGGGTTGCCCGGACCGTTAGAGAGCATGATGCCGTCATAGTTGCCGGCGAGAATCGTCTCCGCCGGCGTATGGGCCGGATAGACCGTCACGCAGCAGCCGCGCTTCTGGAGCATCCGGATCATCTCCTCCTTGGCGCCCAGATCCAGGAACGCGACCCTTTTGCGCTCGCCGGGGTAGACCTGGATGTGATCTCTTGTGGTGCGCTCGACGGTTCCCGTAACCTGGTAGGCGCGGATCAGGCGCATGGCCTCGTCCCTGTCAAAGTTTTCCTCCGTCGTGATCATGCCGTTCATGGTTCCCTGATCCCGGAGGATCCGGGTGATCGCACGGGTGTCCACGCCGCAGATTCCGGTGATGTCATATTTTTTCAGGAAATTGTCCAGTGTGTCCTCGCAGCGGAAATTGCTGCCGCGGCTGCTCTGCCGCCGCACGATCATCGCGGCCGCCCAGGCGTTCCGGGACTGGTTGTCCTGGCTGTTGACCCCGTAATTGCCGATCAGCGGATAGGTCATGACGATTCCCTGGCCGGCGTAGGACGGATCGGTGAGAATTTCCTGATAACCGACCATGGAGGTATTGAATACCATCTCACAGACACTGGTTTTCGTGGATCCCATCGAGGTACCTGTGAAGGCCATTCCGTTTTCAAGCAGTAATGTCGCTTTCATGCCGTGCGCTCCTATCTTTATATATGCAAACTCAATTGACTATTTCAAGGGACGATTATATTCTTTTCTTTCTTAAATATCAAGAGCTGTTCATATTCTTTCTGTCTGTTCTCCAACGAGGTCGAGAATGCATATATACTTCATGTTATGCATTTCTTCCTCTCGATCTGCGGGGCTGGCTGCATCCCTGCAGCGGGGCGCCTGCGTCCGTCGCGGCCCGACGGATCCGGTTCACTGCCGGGGACAGCCCGCCCGTTTTTTAGAAAACAGCCCGCGGCGCCGGTTCCCCGGCGCTGCGGACTGTTTCAAAAGAAATTATAACTCGTCAAGTCTGGCGATGATTTCCATTGCGGCTTCCCGTTTGGTGACTGAACCGTCCATGGCGTATTTTTCCACATAATAATGTGCCTGTTCCTCCGACAAATGCTGTCTCTCAATCAGGAGACATTTGGCTCTGGTGATAATCTCCATGTCGTCCAGCCGGCGCCGCAGCTTCTGATTCTCCAGGGCCATCTGGTCGAGACGCCGCTGCATCGTGATCAGAATCCCGGCAGCTTCTATGAGCTGCTGCCCCTTCACCGGCCGGCTGATGACAAAGATCCCGGTGTTCTTCGCCCGGTAGGCGACCTTGTCAAAGATTTCCCCGCTGACGAGCAGGAGAATGCCGATCGGAAGGCGTGCCGCGATATCCAGCGCGGCCTGAATCCCGTTTTCATCGGTCAGCGGCGCATTGATAATCAGGGAATCATAGTGTTCTGCCGCAAGCTTCTGCTTAGCCAGAACCATGGTATCGGCAACGGCAACCTTCCCGAAAAGGCCGCCCATGACCTGTTTGATGGAATTCGTGGTATTCTGCGAAGAAGCAACGATCAGAAGGCTGCTGTTATTCTTCGTAGAAATCGGCATATTTTTCCCTCTTTTCATCCGAGCAGTACAGGTCGATGTACTCCTGCGGGACGTACTGGCGGATAAAGGCGCTCCTTTGCGCGCAGCGCACTGCCTCACTCACATTCATCGGAAGCTGCTGAAGCCGTCTGGTAAAGTCGGCATCGGCGGTATACAGGTTCGTGTTCATCGGCGCGTCCGGCCGCAGTCCCTGACGGATGCCCTCCAGCCCCGCGTAGATCACCAGCGCATAGGCCAGATAGGGGTTGCACATCGCGTCCGGGCTCCGCAGCTCCATGCGAGGCGACTCGGAGGCCGGAATCCGGATCAGCTGAGAGCGGTTCTGCGGCGACCAGCTGACGTACTTGGGCGCTTCCATCTCGCCGAAGCGCAGGTAGGATTTCTGCGTCGGGTTCAGGAACAGCGTCATGTCGCGGATGTACTTCATGACACCCGCCATGAACTGCGGCAGATAATCCTTTCCGTCCCCGCTCTGCAGGGAGAAGTTCAGGTGCATGCCGCTGCCCGGCTCGTCGCGGAGCGGCTTCGGGGAGAAGTCCGCCCACAGCCCCATGCTGTCCGCAACACTGCGGATGGCCCACTTGACCGTGGCGGTATTGTCGGCCGCGCTGAGGGGGTTGCTGTAGTGGAAATCCACCTCATTCTGTCCGGGGCCGCTCTCGTGGTGGGAGGCCTCCGGGGTGATGCCCATGTCCACCAGCGTGTAGCAGACCTCCCGGCGCAGGTTGCTGCCCTGGTCAAAGGGATCCGTGTCCATGTACCCGGCGTGGTCCTGCGGTTCATAGGTGCGGCGCCCGTTCGGATCCAGCTTGAAGGCGTAGAACTCCATCTCCGGCCCGACGTTGACGTGCAGACCCATCTCCCGCGCGGCCTGGGCGGCCTTCTTGAGGTAATTGCGTGGGGAGAGCGCGAACGGGGTACCGTCCGGATTCTGCACTTCGCAGAAGATGCGGACCACGCGGCCGTCCACCGGCCTCCAGGGCACCGCGGTGAGCGTGGAGAGCTCCGGCTTCAGGAAAAGATCAGACTTTTCGTTTGTGCCATACCCCGCAATGCTGGTCGCGTCAAAGGAGATGCCCTCCTTCATCGCGCGCCGGAGCTCCGAGGGCATGATCGCCACATTCTTCTGAATCCCCATGGCGTCGAAGAATGCCAGTCGGATAAACTTGACATTCTCCTCCTCCATGTATGCTTCCAACTCTTCGTATGTCTTCATTCTGCTCTCCCATTCCTCCGGCCGGATGATTTCTCCCCCGCGCACCGGTTTCCCGGTGACGGTTTTACTGCTGTTTCTGCGTTCCCTCGCGGTGCTCCCGCGCCGCCTGAATCAGGC
The DNA here is from genome assembly GCA_900315495.1 of uncultured Lachnospiraceae bacterium. Lineage (GTDB taxonomy): Bacteria > Bacillota > Clostridia > Lachnospirales > Lachnospiraceae > Anthropogastromicrobium. Next base: position 18,012 of record OMZJ01000159.1, on the reverse strand, counting down.
CGGCAAACAGCGGATGCGCGTTGTTCGGCCGGGATTTGAACTCGGGGTGTGCCTGCGTACCGATAAAGTAGGGATGATTCGTCAGCTCCACCATCTCGACGATTCTGCCGTCCGGCGAGATGCCGGAGAGCTTCATGCCGTTCTTGATGAAGGGCTCCCGATAATCGTTGTTGACCTCATACCGGTGGCGGTGGCGCTCGGAGATATTCTTCGTGCCGTACAGCCGGTACGCCAGGGAATCCTCCTCCAGCACACACGGGTAGGCGCCGAGGCGCATCGTTCCGCCCAGATCGGTCACGCTCTCCTGCTCCGGCATCAGATGGATGACAGGGTGCAGGGTATCCGGCGCAAACTCGGCGCTGTTGGCGTCGTGCAGCTCAAGGACGTCCCGGGCAAATTCAACCAGCGCCATCTGCATGCCAAGGCAGATGCCGAGGAACGGGATGTTGTGGGTCCGGGCGTAGCCGGCCGCCTGAATCATTCCCTCGGTGCCGCGGTTTCCGAAGCCGCCCGGGATGATCATGCCGTCAATGCCGCTCAGGAGGGCATCGCATCCCTGCCGTTCCACATCCTCGGAATCCACCCAGCGGATGTTGACCTTTGCATGGTTTTTGATGCCTCCGTGGTGCAGCGCCTCCACGACAGAGAGATACGCGTCGTGCAGGGTTGTGTATTTTCCGACCAGCGCAACCTCCACCTCGGTTTCCGGGTGCTTCAGGCTCTCCACCATCGCGGTCCAGTCCTTCAGATCGGGCTCGGGGCAGGGGAGATCCAGGCATTCGCAGGCCACCTCAGCCAGGTGCTCCTTTTCCATCATCAGCGGAACCTCATAGATGGAATCGGCGTTCAGGTTCTGGAGCACGCGGTGCGGCGGCACATTGCAGAACAGCGAAATCTTGTCCTTCAGGTACTGCGGGATCTCCATCTCGCTGCGGCACACAATGATGTCCGGGCGGATGCCCATCTGCTGCAGCTCCTTGACGCTGGCCTGGGTGGGTTTGGTTTTCAGCTCCATCGACCCGTACAGGTAAGGGAGCAGGGTGACATGGATCATGCAGGAATTCCGCGGCCCGATCTCCTGCATGAACTGCCGGATGGCCTCGTAGAACGCCTGGGACTCGATGTCGCCGACCGTTCCGCCGACCTCGATGATGGCGATGCAGTTTTCGTTGGGATCCTCCGGGCGGTAGAAGCGGCTCTTGATTTCGTTGGTGATGTGCGGGATCACCTGAACGGTTCCGCCGCCGTAATCACCGTGCCGCTCCTTGTTGATGACCGACCAGTATACTTTTCCGGAGGTCACATTGGACTTCCGGCTGAGATTTTCATCGATGAAGCGCTCATAGTGGCCCAGATCAAGGTCTGTCTCCGTCCCGTCATCGGTGACGAAAACCTCGCCATGCTGAATCGGATTCATCGTACCCGGGTCCACATTCAGGTACGGATCGAATTTCTGCATGGTCACTTTGTAGCCGCGGGCTTTCAGAAGCCGACCGAGAGATGCCGCGGTGATTCCCTTTCCAAGACCGGACACCACACCGCCCGTGACGAAAACATACTTAACCATAACGCCTCCTTCAGAAAAAGTGACTGAAACCGCAAGCTTCGTGCTGTACGCTGTGCAGGTTCCCGTCACCATCAGTTACGGATCTGCTCTGTGCCTGTTTCGCGCAGGCAGATTGAGCCTGACACATGATACCTCACGCACATGCCTCTTGTAAAGCAGAAACAGCGCGAAGCCCACAGAAACGGATGATCCCATTATACACGAAATCCAGAAATTCCGCGAGTGCCGGCGCAGGCATTGCCGGAGCAGATTTCCGCTGCTGCCGCCCGCGGGCCCGCACAGTGCCGGCGGAATTATTTTTCACAAGAAAAAACGGCCGCCCGGATGAGCAGCCGTTTTTTCCTCTATTACAGGAGGCAGCAAAACAAATCTGTGATGTATTCTGACGAAACACTTCAGGAATTCGCAGGCCGCTGATTTCCCCGTTTCGATTACTCGACGTCCTGCAGAGCAGCGTTGTCTTCCTCGCCGGTTCTGACCTTGACGACCTTCATCACGTTGTAGACGAAGATCTTGCCGTCGCCGATATGGCCGGTATAAAGGGTCTTCTTGGCGGTCTCGATGACTTTCTCCACCGGGATCTTGCTGACGACCACTTCGATCTTGACCTTCGGCAGCAGCGTCGAATCGACAACCGCACCTCTGTACTTGGTCTGGGATCCGCGCTCGATGCCGGAGCCCATGACCTGCGTCATCGTCATGCCGGTGACGCCGAGTTGGTTGAGTGCCTTCTTGAGTTCGTCAAACTTGTTCATGCGGCAGATGATCGATACCTTGTGAATGCCAGTGTCATAGATCGCGCCGTCGCCGGCCGGCGGAGCGACCACCTTGACCGCCGCCTTCTTCTGGGCCTCGGAAGCCTTCGAATAATCGTCCTCGCCGAGATCCGTGTTCTCATTGGCATCCATGTCCAGATCCGTGACATCGGAGATGGCGAAGCCGGAGTATGCGCTGGCCAGGCCGTGCTCATGAATATCCAGGCCGTCGATCTCAACCTGTGCCGGGACACGGAGGCCGATGAATTTGTCGATCAGCTTGAACGCGATGTACATGACAATCAGCACATAGGCATCAATGGCGATGATGCCGAGCGCCTGCACGCCGAGCTGGCGGAGTCCGCCGCCGTAGAACAGGCCCTTGCCTACGCCGTCCGCGCCGGTGGAGAACAGGCCGACGGCGATGGTTCCCCAGACGCCGTTGACGAAGTGGACGGACACCGCGCCGACTGGGTCATCCACCTTGGCCACGTTGTCGAAGAATTCCACGGAGAAGACCACCAGGATGCCGGCGATCAGACCGATGAAGAAAGCACCCGCCGGGGAGACGCAGTCCGCGCCCGCTGTGATGGCAACCAGCCCTGCCAGTGCCGCGTTGAATGTCATGGAGACATCCGGCTTGCCATAGCGGAACCAGGTGAAGATCATCGTGGTGACGGTGGCAACCGCTGCCGACAGGTTCGTGGTCATGAAGGCCAGCGAAGCGGTACTGGCGGATGCGTCATCGGACAGGGCAACCGTTGAGCCGCCGTTGAATCCGAACCAGCAGAACCAGAGAATGAATACGCCGAGGGCAACCGCGGTCATGTTGTGGCCGGGGATTGCTCTTGCCTTGCCGTTCTTGTCATACTTGCCGATACGCGGTCCCAGCATGGAAGCGCCGAGCAGGGCGATGATGCCGCCGACGTTGTGCACCTGTGCGGATCCGGCAAAATCGTGGAAGCCCAGCTGAGAGAGCCAGCCGCCGCCCCAGGACCAGTGTCCGCAGATCGGATAGACGAAAAGAGAAATGACTGCGGAGTATACGCAGTAGGCCTTGAAGTTGGTGCGCTCTGCCATGGATCCGGAGACGATGGTGGCAGCCGTCGCACAGAAGACGGTCTGGAACACCACATACGCCAGAAGCGGCATGGTCTGCGGCACCACGCTGTTCTCCGCCGTGTAGGAGGCGCGGATAAAGAAATCCGGCACACCGATCAGTGCGGAGGTTCCGTGGAACATCAGTGAGAATCCGATGATCCAGAAACACGGCGTTCCGATGCAGAAATCCATCATGTTCTTCATAAGGATGTTGCCGGTGTTCTTGGCTCTCGTCAGTCCCGACTCACAGAGGGCGAATCCGGCTTGCATGAAGTAGACCAGTGCGGCGCACAGAAGGACCCAGATGACGGTGGTTGGTTCGAATTGCATACTCATTCTCCTTTCCTCTAAACGGCAGGATGTCGGAACGACCCCCGCGGATGCCGTCCGCGATGCCGCCTGTGAAACAAAGAAAGGCGCCGAAATCACGGAACGTGATTTCGGCGCCTTTGCCGTTTCGATGTGAAGTGATTATAGCGCTGACGGAATCTGTCAGCAATCGTCAAAATATACCCATTTTCCCGGATTTTCCGGGAAAATTTCTCTTTTATGACAATGCCCTGTCCCTTTCCGGCCCCCACTCTCCCGCGGGCCGGAAAGCGTGCACAGAAAACACCGGCTCAGACGCTCTCGTTTGAATACCCCATCAGGTATTCATCCACCGCCCGCGCAGCGCAGCGCCCTTCGTGAATGGCCCAGACCACCAGCGACTGGCCGCGGTGCATATCTCCCGCGGTGAAGACGCCGGGGACGCTGGTCGCATACTGCTCCGGTGCCGTCTCGACGGTCTGGCGCTGCCCGAGCTTCACACCGAAGCTCTCGGCCGTGTAGGTCTGGCAGCCGATAAAGCCCGCCGCGATCAGCAGAAGATCGCATTTGAGGGTTTTCTCGGTTCCGGGCTCCTCCACCATCTTCCGGTTCTCGAAGTGAACCTTCACGGTCTTGATCCCGGTCAGCTCTCCCTTTTTCCCGCGGATCAGTTCCTTCACCGTCGTCTGGTAGACACGGGGATCCTTCCCGAACAGGTAGATGGCCTCCTCGTGCCCGTAATCCGTCTTTTTGACCTTCGGCCACTCTGGCCACGGATTGTCCTCCGTCCGGACCACCGGCGGCTCCGGCATCATCTCCAGCGCCGTCACCGACTTACAGCCCTGGCGGATCACGGTTCCGATGCAGTCATTGCCGGTATCGCCGCCGCCCACGACGACCACATCCCGGCCCTTTGCGCTGATGAATTTCTTGTCCGCAAAGCCCGAATCCAGGAGGCTCCTGGTGGTGGCCTTCAGAAAATCCACCGCAAAATAAACGCCCTTGGTGTCGTCAAAGCCCTCGACGGCAAGCTTTCTGGGCTCCTTGGCACCGCAGCAGAGCACCACCGCGTCATATTCCTTCCGCAGGTCCGCGCCGCTGACGTCCACGCCGACATTGACTCCCGTGACAAAGCGGACGCCCTCGGCCTCCATCAGCTTTCTGCGCCGGTCGATCACCGACTTGTCCAGCTTCATGTTCGGGATGCCGTACATCAGGAGGCCTCCGATCCGGTCGTCCCGCTCATACACGGTGACACTGTGCCCACGGTGATTGAGCTGGTCCGCCGCCGCCAGCCCGGACGGGCCGGAGCCGATCACGGCGACCTTTCTGCCGCTGCGCACCTCGGGAATGCGCGGCACCATCTTTCCCGCGGCAAACCCCGTCTCGATCAGAAACAGCTCATTGTCGTGGCAGGAGACCGGCTCGCCGTATTCCCCGTTGATGCAGGCCTTTTCGCAGAGGGCCGGGCACACCCGCCCGGTGAACTCCGGAAAATTGTTGGTCTTGGTGAGCCGGGACAGCGCATGCCCGTAGTGCCCCCGGTAGATCTGGTCGTTGTACTCCGGGATCAGGTTGTGCAGCGGGCAGCCGGTGACCATGCCGTGCAGCCGCATCGCCGACTGGCAGAACGGTACACCGCAGTTCATGCAGCGGGCTGCCTGCTCCTGCCGGTCCTCCTCCCCCAGCGGTACATGAAACTCGTTGAAATTCTTGATCCGCTCTTCCGGCGGAATCTCACGATTGCTCTTCCTCTGATATTCCAGAAATCCTGTAGGTTTTCCCATGATCCTATCCTCCAAAAACGGCACGCCCGGCCGGGTCAGGCCGTCACCTCCCTGAAAGCCTCCAGCACCGCGTTATCGTGCGTGACGCCCTGTTCCTCATACTTGCTGATTGCAACGAGCATCTTCTGGTAGTCGTTCGGCAGAATCTTCTTGAAGTACGGGATATATTTGCTGAAGTTGTTCAGAACCTCGGTTCCGAGCTCTGACCCGGTCTCAGCCACGTAATCCGACAGGATATCCTTGAGTTCCTTGATGTCGTACTTTTCGGTGAGCTCCTCCAGCGTCACCATGTCCTTGTTCATGCGCCGGTACAGCGAATGGTCCATATCCAGCACATAGGCGATGCCGCCGCTCATTCCGGCCGCAAAGTTCTTTCCCGTCGGCCCGAGGATGACGGCGCGCCCGCCGGTCATGTACTCCAGGCCGTGGTCGCCGCAGCCCTCCGCCACAGCGGTGGCGCCGGAATTTCTCACGCAGAAGCGCTCGCCGGCGACGCCTGACACATAGCACTTGCCGCTGGTGGCCCCGTACAGCGCCACATTGCCGACGATGATGTTCTCGCAGGCCTTGAAGTGGCTGTTCTTCGGCGGGGTGACGATGACCTTACCGCCGGACAGCCCCTTGCCGAAGCCGTCGTTGGCATCTCCGGTCAGCCGCAGCGTCAGGCCCTTGGGGATGAAGGCGCCGAAGGACTGGCCGCCGCCGCCCTCCGCGTTGACCACGAAGGTGTCATCCGGCAGGCTGCTGCCAAACTTGCGGGTGATCTCGCTTCCCAGGATGGAACCGAATGCACGGTCCGTCGAGGACACCTTGATGTGCGCCTGGCCGCCGCGGGTTGCCTTGCCCGCGTTCAGCGCGCCCTCGAACTGCGGCAGCAGGACGGACTCGTCCAGTGTCTTCTCCAGATGGAAATCGTAGACATGAGCCGGCTCAAAATGGTTGTTCGACACCTTGGCGTAGGACGTGTTGAGAAGCCTGGACAGATCCACCAGGCGGGAGCGGTCCGTCACCTGGTTTTCCCGCACGCGCAGGCAGTCCGTGCGCCCGATCATCTCGTCCACCGTGCGGAATCCGAGCTGCGCCATGATCTCGCGCATTTCCTGCGCGACAAATTTCATGAAATTGATGACGTACTCCGGCTTTCCGGCAAAGCGCCGACGGAGCGTCTCATTCTGGGTGGCGATGCCCACCGGGCAGGTGTCCTTGCTGCACACGCGCATCATCATGCAGCCCAGGCAGATGAGCGGTGCGGTGGCAAAGCCGTACTCCTCTGCGCCGAGGAGCGCAGCGATCGCTACATCCCGGCCGGTCATCAGCTTTCCGTCGGTCTCCAGGATCACGCGGTCCCGCAGGCCGTTGTCCAGCAGGCGGTGATGTGCCTCGGCGATGCCCAGCTCCCAGGGCAGGCCGGCGTTGTGGATCGAGCTGCCGGGTGCGGCGCCGGTGCCGCCGTCATAGCCCGAGATCAGGATGACCTGTGCGCCGGCCTTGGCCACGCCGCAGGCGATTGTGCCGACGCCGTTTTCCGACACCAGCTTGACGGAAATCCGCGCATAGCGGTTGGCGTTCTTGAGGTCATAGATCAGCTGCGCCAGGTCCTCGATGGAGTAGATGTCATGGTGCGGCGGCGGGGAGATCAGGGAGACACCCGGTGTGGAGAAGCGGGTCTCCGCAACCCACGGATAGACCTTTTTGCCGGGGAGGTTTCCGCCCTCGCCGGGCTTTGCCCCCTGTGCCATCTTGATCTGAATTTCCACCGCGCTGTTCAGGTAGGCGCTGGTGACGCCGAACCTCCCGGAGGCGACCTGCTTGATCGCCGAATTGCGGATGGTGCCGTAGCGCTTCGCGCTCTCACCTCCCTCGCCGGTGTTCGACTTGCCGCCGATGGTATTCATGGCAATGGCCAGCGTCTCATGCGCCTCCTGGGAGAGGGCGCCGTAGGACATGGCGCCGGTCTTGAAGCGGCGCACAATCGACTCCACAGGCTCCACCTCGTCGATGGATACCGGCTGCCCTGGCGCGTGGAATTCCAGGAGCCCCCGCAGGGTATGCGGGCGCCTGGCGTCATCCACCATGTCGGAGTAGACGCGAAACTGCTCGTAGCTGCCGCGGCGGACGGCCTGCTGCAGGTTGACGATCGTCTCCGGGTTGAAGAGGTGATCCTCCTTGTTCTCGCCGCTTCGCAGGTAGTGGAAGCCGACGCTGTCCAGCGTGGTGTCGACGCCGAGGTTCAGCGGGTCAAACGCGTGGTCATGGCGGTAGGTCACCCCCTCCTGGATCTCTTTGATCCCGATGCCGCCCACACGGCTGACGGTGCCGGTGAAATACTGGTCGATCACATCCTGCGCGATGCCGATCGCCTCAAAGATGCGGGCGGACTGGTAGGACTGGATGGTGGAAATGCCCATCTTGGCCGCGATCTTAACCACACCGCTGATCAGGGCCTTGTTGTAGTCCTGGATGGCCGTATGGTAATCCTTGTCCAGCAGGCCGATGTCGATCAGTTCGTCGATGCACTCATGTGCAAGGTACGGGTTGATCGCCCGGGCGCCGAAGCCGAGGAGTGTCGCCACCTGGTGCACGTCCCGCGGCTCGCCGCTCTCCAGAATCAGGGAGATGGCCGTTCTCTTCTTCGTGCGGACCAGGTGCTGCTCCACCGACGAGACGGCTAAAAGCGACGGAATCGGCACATGGTTTTCATCGACCCCGCGGTCCGAAAGGACAATGATGTTGTATCCCTCGGAGGCCGCATGGTCCACCGTGATATTGAGCTGCTCCAGCGCCCGCGCCAGCGAGGTGTTCTTGTAGTAGAGCAGGGAAATCACCTTCGTGTGGAATCCGGGGCGGTCCAGCGCCTTGATCTTCATCAGGTCGACGCCGGTCAGGATCGGGTTGTTGGCCTCCAGTACCGAGCAGTTGCTGCTCTTTTCGTTGAGCAGGTCTCCGTCGGAGCCGATGTATACGGTGGTGTCCGTGACAATCTTCTCGCGCAGCGAGTCAATCGGCGGGTTGGTGACCTGGGCAAACTGCTGCTTGAAGTAGTTGAACAGCAGCTGATGCTCCCTGGACAGCACAGCCAGCGGCACGTCATGGCCCATCGATTTGGTGGGCTCCACACCGTTTTCCGCCATCGGCAGAATCGCGTCGCTCACGTCCTCATAGGTGTAGCCGAAGACCTTGTACAGCTTGTCGCGCATTTTCTGCGTGTGCATCGGGATCTTCTTGTTGGGGATCGGAAGGTCCTTCAGGTAGAGCAGGTTCCGGTCCAGCCACTCGCCGTAGGGCTGGCGGTGGGCATAGGTATTCTTGCACTCGTCGTCGGAGATGATGCGCTTCTGCCTGGTGTCCACCAGGAGAATACGGCCCGGCTCCAGCCGGGACTTTTTGACGATGTGCTCCGGCGCGATGTCCAGCACGCCGACCTCTGACGCGAGGATCAGGCGGCCGTCATCCGTGATGTAATAGCGGGACGGGCGGAGTCCGTTGCGGTCCAGCGTCGCGCCGACCAAATCGCCGTCGGAGAAGAGGATGGCTGCCGGGCCGTCCCAGGGCTCCATCATGGTGGCATAGTAATGGTAGAAATCCTTCTTGTCCTCCGCCATGAACTTGTTGTGCTTCCAGGGCTCGGGAATCAGCGTCATGATGGCGAGCGGCAGGTCCATCCCGTTCATGTACAGAAACTCCAGCGTGTTGTCGAGCATCGCGGAGTCGGACCCCGTCTCCTGGATCACCGGATAGATCTTGTCGATCTCTTCCTCCAGATAAGGAGAGGTCATGGTCTCCTCGCGGGCCAGCATACGATCCACATTACCGCGGATGGTATTGATCTCGCCGTTGTGCGCGATGAAGCGGTACGGATGGGCCCGGTTCCAGGACGGCGTCGTGTTGGTGGAGAAACGGGAGTGGACAATGGCGATGGCCGTCTCATAGTCCCGGCACTGCAGGTCCTCATAGAAGCGGCGCAGCTGACGCACCAGGAACATGCCCTTGTAGACGATCGTCCGCGAAGAGAGAGAGCAGATGTAGGTGTCCTCAGAGGACTGCTCAAACTCGCGGCGAACGACATAAAGCCTGCGGTCAAAGTCGATGCCCCGCTGCGTATCCTCCGGGCGCTCGATGAAACATTGGAGGATGCAGGGCATGCAGTCCACCGCCACTTTTCCCAGAATCTCCGGATGAACCGGCACTTTGCGCCAGCCCAGAAATTTCAGGCCGTTTTTCTCCGTGATGACCTGCAGCATCCGCATGGCAAAGGTGCGCTTCAGGCTGTCCTGGGGCATGAAGAGCATGCCGATGCCGTAATCGCGCTCGTCTTTCAGCGTGATCCCGCATTTTGCGGCCGCCGGCTTGAAAAATTTGTGGCTGATCTGGGTCAGGATTCCGACGCCGTCGCCGACTTTCCCGGTAGCGTCCTTGCCGGCGCGGTGCTCCAGCTTTTCCACGATGCTCAGCGCGTCGTCCAGGACCTGGTAATCCTTGTGACCGTCGATGTTGACAATGGTGCCGATGCCGCAGGCATCGTGCTCCTGCCCCATCCGCGCATAGTATTCCTTGTAATTGATTTCCTTATTTTTCATACCAGCTTCTCCGGATAATGGCAAAACCTGGTAGATGCGGCTACGGAGGAGACGGTTCCGTAAATCCGCATGCACCAGGCTATGCTTTTGGATCTATGTATAAGCAGTTTTTCCGGCAGCAGAGCCACCCCCGTTTTGCGCGGAAAATGGAACTGCCGTCATGAGCCCGCTGTGTGTTCCAGCTCACCAGCCGGGCCCGGAACTGCGTTATACCGAAATTATCTCAGCGCGAACAGGAGCTCGCCGTAGGTCGGATACGGAAGGTATCCCTCGGGGATGATGGCCTCGGCCGCATCCACGCTGGCGCGGAGCTCATCCATATCGGCAAGGATTGTGTCGTGGTAGTAGGTTGCAGCCCGCAACGCGTCCGTCTCTTTTTCCGCAGTCTGCGTATCTGCTTCCAGTTTGTCGAGAGAAACTGCCATCTTTTCGGAAGTGTTCTCCAGCGTCGAGAGGATCTGGCGCTCGTACGTGCACTTCATCTCGGGCATGAACTGCTTCTTCTTGATCACCTCATCGGTGATGTCCTTCATGTACTTGACCAGGCCGTTGGTGAAATCCTTGCGGACCATTTCCTGCATGGTCAGCGATTCGATGTGAATCGTCTTTGTATAATTCTCAAGGAAGATCTCATATCTGGAGTTGAGCTCCTCCTCTGTGAATACCTTGTGTTTTCCGAACAGCTCAATGCTCTTTTTAGACACCAGCCGCGGCATGGCCTCCGGCAGGGACTTGAGGTTGTCAAGGCCCCTTCTCTTTGCCTCCGCAACCCACTCATCCGTGTAGCCGTTGCCGTTGAAGAGGATGCGCTTGTGGGAGTCGAGCATTTCCTTCAGGAGCTTCCGGATTTCCTCATCCAGCTGATCCTGGGGCACATCCTTCAGCTTGTCGTACATGCGGGAGAGCTCTTCCGCCACCGCAGTGTTCAGAACGATGCTCGGATCCGCGCAGGAAAGTGAGGATCCCGGCATTCTGAATTCGAACTTGTTGCCGGTGAAGGCGAAGGGCGATGTACGGTTGCGGTCCGTCGTATCCTTGGTGATGTGCGGCAGGACCTGCGGTCCCAGACCCATCTGCTTCTTTCCCTCGGTCACAAATTCGGTGCCGTCGTCGATGGCCTTGAGCACGGCTTCCAGCTCCTCGCCGACGAAGATCGAGATGATGGCCGGCGGTGCCTCGTTGGCGCCCAGCCGGTGATCGTTTCCGGCGGTGGCGACGGAGACGCGGAGCAGATCCGCATACTCATCGACCGCGGAGATAATCGCGACCAGGAATACCAGGAAGACGGTGTTGTTGCCCAGATCCTTGCCTGGGTCCAGAAGGTTCTTTCCGGTATTGGTGGAAAGGGACCAGTTGTTGTGCTTGCCGGATCCGTTCACGCCCTCGAAGGGCTTTTCGTGGAGCAGGCAGGCCAGATGATGCCGGTCGGCCACCCGCTTCATGACTTCCATCGTCAGCTGGTTGTGATCCACGGCGATGTTTGCCTTCTCGAAGACCGGCGCCAGCTCATGCTGGGACGGCGCCACCTCGTTGTGCTTGGTCTTGGCGGGGACGCCCAGTTTCCAGAGCTCCTCATCCAGATCATGCATGAATTCGGAGACCTTCGGCTTGAGGACGCCAAAGTAGTGATCTTCCATCTCCTGCCCCTTGGGCGCCGGTGCGCCGATCAGCGTGCGGCCGGTCAGCAGAAGATCCTTTCTCTTCATATACATATCTTTGTCGATCAGGAAGTACTCCTGTTCGGACCCGATGGTCGTATTGACCCGCGTGACTTCCGGGTGCCCCAGAAGGTGCAGCATCTTGACTGCCTCATCGCTGAGTGCTTCGATGGAGCTGAGAAGCGGGGTCTTCTTGTCGAGCTTCTGCCCGCCGTAGGAAATGAACGCGGTCGGAATATAAAGCGTTCCGTCTTTGACAAATGCCGGAGAGGAGGGATCCCATGCCGTATAGCCTCTGGCCTCGAAGGTGGCTCTCAGTCCGCCGGACGGGAAGCTGGATGCATCCGGCTCGCCCATCACAAGCTCCTTGCCGGAGAACTCCATGATCACGGTTCCATCCTCCTGCGGCGTGATGAAGCTGTCGTGCTTCTCCGCGGTCAGGCCGGTCATCGGCTGGAACCAGTGGGTATAATGTGTGGCGCCGAGCTCGATGGCCCAGGACTTCATGGCCGCCGCGACAGAATTCGCGACTTCCAGGTCCAGGTGCGTGCCGTTCTCAATGCACTTGCGGACTGCCTTGTAAACGTCCTTCGGCAGGCGTTCATGCATGACCCTGTCGTTAAAGACAAGGCTTCCGTACTCTTCGGGTATAGATTTCACTGCCATACTTCGTCTCCTCTCCTCTGGATCAACTGATTGTGCGGCGGAGTCCCTGCCCGCGGCTGCTGGTGTGTCCGCAGCACAGATCCACCGTCGGGAAGCTTCCGCATACCGGGAAAATCCCCGGATATGCGAAAAGGCACCCGGTACAGAAAAATAGTTCTGTTCCAAGCGCCTTTGCTTTATGCGGTTATTATACCCGATCCAATCCCCGTGTCAAGAACTTTTTCCGCATCTTTTTGCTTGACAATTGTGTGGGACGGCGCCATAATGGCCAGTATCAGACGACAAAGGCGTCGTCCCGGCAGGTGGTCCAGCCCTGCCGGGACGGCGCTTTTTGCATTTCGGCGAAATGCCGGGCAGGGAATGGGAATGCCCCGGGCACAGCGCGCCGGAAAATCACACTGCAAGGAGACGAGGTGCACTATGTGTTCAATTCTGGGATACTGCGGCAGACAGATGACAGAGGGAGCCTTCCGGGAGGCTCTGTATAAGACCATTTCCCGCGGGCCGGACATGTCCCGGGTCGTAAACACCGGGAACGGGTGGCTTGGGTTCAACCGTCTTTCCATCATGGGGCTGACGGAGGCCGGCATGCAGCCGTTTTCACTGCATGGGAATTACGTCGTGTGCAACGGCGAGCTGTACGGGTTCCGCCCGATCAAGGCGGAGCTGGAAGCCAAAGGCTATACTTTTGAGAGCGATTCGGACTGCGAGATCCTGCTCCCGCTGTATGAGGAGTACGGGCTGTCCATGTTTGAAAAGCTGGATGCGGAATTTGCCCTGATCCTTTACGACGCAAAGAAGAACCAGTACATCGCTGCCCGCGATCCCATCGGCATCCGTCCCCTCTATTATGGAAAAGACGCCAACGGCGTGATGATGTTTGCCTCCGAGCCGAAGAACCTGGTCGGCCTCTGCGACCGGATCATGCCCTTCCCGCCGGGATACTACTATGCCGACGGCAAGTTCACGCAGTACCGCGATATCACAAAGGTGGACGAGGTCTCCCACGATGATCTGGAGACAACCTGCACCAAAATCCACGACAAGCTGGAGGCCGGCATTCTGAAACGCCTGGATTCCGATGCGCCCTGCGGGTTTCTGCTCTCCGGCGGCCTGGATTCGTCCCTCGTGTGCGGCGTGGCGGCAAAGGCGCTGAAGAAACCGCTGGAGACCTTCTCCATCGGCATGGATCTGGACGCGATCGACCTGAAGTACGCCAGAGAGGTGGCAAAATTCATCGGCAGCAACCACCATGAGGTGATCATGACCCGGGACGACGTCATCGCAGCACTGGATCCGGTGATCCACGCGCTCGGCACCTACGACATCACCACCATCCGCGCCTCCATCGGCATGTATCTGTGCTGCAAGTGGATTCACGAGAACACCGATGTCCGCGTGCTTCTGACCGGCGAAATCTCGGACGAGCTGTTCGGCTACAAGTACACGGATTTCGCGCCGAGCCCGGCGGAGTTCCAGAAGGAAGCCGTCAAGCGCATCTCCGAGATCCATCAGTATGATGTGCTCCGCGCGGACCGCTGCATCAGCGTCAACTCGCTGGAGGCCCGCGTGCCCTTCGGCGATCTGGACTTCGTGCAGTATGTGATGAGCATCGACCCGGATAGGAAGATGAACCACTACGGCATCGGCAAATACCTGCCGCGTCATGCCTTTGAGAAGGACAATGTCATTCCCTACGACATCCTGATGCGCCAGAAGGCTGCTTTCTCCGATGCGGTCGGCCACTCCATGCGGGACGACCTGATCGAGTACGCAAATTCCCTCTACACCGATGAGGAGTACGAGGAGAAGCGCAGGAAGTACACCCACGCACAGCCGTTCACGAAGGAATCCCTGCTCTACCGCGAGATCTTTGAGAAGTATTATCCGGGCCAGAGCCAGATGGTGGTGGATTTCTGGATGCCCAACAAGACCTGGGAAGGTCTCCAGAATGTCAACGATCCGTCGGCGAGAGTGCTGTCCAACTACGGTGCCAGCGGAGAATAATTCCGGTATACAATCTGCAGCCGCAAAAAGGAGGCGCAGCAACGGCCTGATCCGTGATCAGGTGCCGTGGTTGCGCCTCCTTCTCTTTCCGTCTTCCTGTTCTTATCCGAATGGATTCTCCCGGCGGTCTGCCCGCCAGTCCGTCTGCCGACCTCTCCATCACACGGTCTGACGGTTTCTCCGTCGTTCTTCCGGCGGCCAGTCACTCTTCCACATGGTCTCTTCCCACCCCGATGATGGTATGGACATGATCATCCGCCAGGGAATAGAAGATCTGCCTGCCGTCGCGCTGTGCGCTCACCAGCTTCGCCGTGCGCAGGATTTTGAGCTGATGGGACACCGCGGAGGTGCTCATCCCGACATCCTCGGCAATCTCGTTGACCGGCTTTCCTCCGTCATACATGCTCAGCAGGATTTTCAGCCTCGTGGTGTCCCCGAATACCTTGAACAGCTCCGCAAGATCGGAGAGTTCTCCTTCCTCCGGGAGCATGCATCCTTTCTTATTTTCTGTCATTCGGATTTCTCCCCCATTCCTCTCAGCGCCTGCAGCGCAATGTGTCCGCTCATGTTTTCCCGCACGGAAACAGAAAAAAACAGGCCGTACCGGATCATTGCACGGCCTGTACTGATATTGTAACACGGGAGCAATCCTGTCTGCAAATCCGCTTCAGCCTTTCGCGCGGAGGGTCCGCATCGAATTGAGCACGCAGAGGATCAGGACACCGGTATCTCCGAATACTGCCAGCCACATGGGTGCCAGGCCGAAGGCTGCCAGAATCAGGATGACAATCTTCACCCCAATGGCAAAGACAATGTTATGGAGGGCAACGCGCTGCGTATTCTTTGCGATGCGCAGGGCCCTGGCAATCTTGGAGGGCTTGTCATCCATCAGGACCACATCCGCCGCCTCAATCGCGGCGTCGGATCCCATGGCACCCATGGCGATCCCCACATCCGCCCGTGCCAGCACCGGCGCGTCGTTGATGCCGTCGCCGACAAAGATCAGTGTCCCCTTCTGCCCGTCCCTGCCGGTCTCTGCGATCAGTTTCTCGACATCGGAGACCTTGTCCGCCGGGAGAAGCTCCGCGTGGTATTCGTCCAGCCCCAGTTCTCCGGCGACCCGGCCGGCAACCTCCCTGCGGTCGCCCGTCAGCATCACGGTCCGGCGAACGCCCTCGGCCTTGAGATCCGCAACTGCCTTGGCGGCATCCGGCTTCACGACATCGGTGATGTGGATGTGCCCGGCGTATTTTCCTTCGATCGCCACATGGATAATCGTCCCTGGCTCACTGCACTGCGACCACTGCGCGCCGGCGTCGTCCATCATCTTTGTATTGCCGACGCAGACGGTCTTTCCGTTGACCTTCGCGCGGATGCCCCGGCCGGCGATCTCTTCCACATCTGTGACCGTGCAGCCGTCATCCTCATTGCCGAATGCCTGTTTCAGGGAGAGGGCAATCGGGTGGCTGGAATACCGCTCCACATGGGCAGCCAGATGCAGCAGCTCATGCTCCGTGATCTTCTCGGGATGCAGCGTCGTCACCTCAAACACGCCCTTCGTGAGGGTTCCCGTCTTGTCAAACACCACAGTCTCCGCCCTGGAGAGGGAATCCATGAAGCCGGACCCCTTGATCAGCACGCCGATTTTCGACGCCGCGCCGATTCCCCCGAAATAGGCCAGCGGCACCGAAACCACCAACGCACACGGGCAGGACACAATCAGGAAAGTGAGGGCCCGCAGCAGCCATTCCGCGAAATCCCGCGTGAAGTGTCCGCAAAAGAGCGGCGGAAGAAACGCGAGCAGGACCGCTGCGCCGACCACCACCGGCGTATAGACCCGGGCAAACCGCGTGATGAATTTCTCGCTCCGCGATTTTGCGCCGCTTGCGTGCTGCACCAGATCCAGAATTTTGGACGCCGTGGATTCGCCGAACGCCTTCTCCACCCGGACGCGCACCACACCGCTCAGGTTGACGCAGCCGGACAGGATCGGATCGCCGACGGTGACATCCCGCGGCGCGCTCTCTCCGGTCAGGGCCACCGTATTGAGTGACGTTGTTCCCTCGATGACGGTCCCGTCCATGGGAACCTTTTCCCCCGGCCTGACCACGATCACCTCGCCGACGGACACCTTCTCGGGAGAGACCGTCTGTACCGCGCCGCCGCGCTCAACATTGGCCGTGTCCGGACGGATATCCAGAAGCTGGGAGATCGCCCGGGTGCTGTTGCCCTCGGCAATGCCCTCAAAGAGCTCCCCGACCTGGAAGAACAGCATGACGAAGACCGCCTCGGCAAACTGCGGCTTCCCACCCGGCACAAATCCGATCAGAAGGGCACCGACCGTTGCCACGCACATGAGGAAATCCTCGTTGAGCGCTTCGTGATGCGCCAGCCCCTCGCCGGCCTCCTTCAGGACGTCAAATCCCGCGGCAAAATACGGGATCAGGTAAATCAGAAGCCGCTGCCACATCGCCAGGCCGGGAACGCTTTTGTCGACGATGACCGCCGCCACCAGAAGACCGGCGGAAACCAGGATCTGGAGCAGCTTCTGCTTCGGCTCCATCTCCTCCTCGTCCTCGTCTCCGCTCTCCTCCGCCCCGGCGCTTCCCGCCTCGTCCGCCCGGAGGGTCTCGTACTTGCGCGCTCTCAGCCTCTTTGTCTCCTCACTCTCACTGCTCATAGGGAACCTCGCTTTGCTGGATAAAGTTGAACAATTGAACGAGTGTTCAATTGATACACTTATATTACGCCGCGCATTTCCCCATGTCAAGATTTCCGAAAAAATTTCTTTCTTCTCTTTCGGCCATTTCCGATGTCCGGATGCAGGAAGTGCAAAGACACAGAATCAGACAGCGGCAGCCGGGACGAAGCTGCTTTGGCGCAGGGCAGGGACTTGTTTCAGGACAGCACACCCGGAACGTTTAAAGATCGGTATTCTGGTCCTTCTTCTTCCGGAGAAACAATGTCACCGCGAAAATGGCAAGCGCATACGCAAGCTCAATCCAGATCGCCTGCCGCACTGCCGCCCGGGCGCTCCGGCTGAGAACCGCGGTGTCGGAGAGCAGGTTGTTGGCCGTCTCATACCAGTAGGCCGGCAGGAATCTGGCTGCCGCAAGGACGCCGGTCCCGAGGTATCGCATGGGGACGAAGACACCGCACAAAAAGCACATCCCAAGCCCCACCACGTTGGCCATGGCGGCCAGCCCCTGCCGGCTCTTCACCAGGGAAGCCGTCAGGAAACCGATGGACAGAGAGACCAGAAGGAATGCCAGGGAATTCAGAAGGTACAGCCCCCGGAGCGGCGATGTGTAGAACGCCAGGGATCCGGCGGCCGCCGGCAGAAGCATGCTCGCGGCCCAGAAAACCAGGAAAACCAACCCGAGAGCGGCCACGGCCTGCAGCGACTGGCTGACCGTGGAATCCGGCGCGGCCAGCATGCGGCGCCGGATTTCCCGGCCGGAGAAAGACTGCAGAACATATCCGATGATGAAAATCGTGATGGAAAGATAAATATAGGGAAGATACTGGAAGGTGTACACATAAGCCGGGCGGCTGCCGTCCGACAACGTCTGTGTGCGGACAAGC
>OMZJ01000168.1 GCA_900315495.1 uncultured Lachnospiraceae bacterium | reverse complement strand
AGGAGATGAAGCGCGAAAGTTTCATCCGCCGGCACCAGAACCACCGACCAGAAGAAGAATCAGAGTCAGAAACAAAGAAAACACGGAAAGAAGGATCCTGGACAAAAACAGGAAGGTCACATAACTTAGCCAAAAGTACATCAGCATCGCTCCATAGATCGTTTGCCATGAGTCTCCATCACTACCGCAATCTTGCAGACTATAACCGACAGCAGCGGGAAACGGAGTGGGAAAACGAACAGGCGTTGCAGGAGGAAGAACGCCGGATCAGAGAGGCTGTTTATCTGGAAAATTCACATGAATTGTAAGCGTGTCCACAATGGACACACCGCCGGAGCCGGAATTAAAGCGTGTCCATAATGGACACACCCGGGAAAGCCATATCAAAACGTGTCCACAATGGATACACCACCGGAGAAGGAATTTATTTATGATGGAGAAAGAAAATATGGAGGAACCTGACAATACGCAGGAACCGTCTGAAAAAAAGCTTTCGGAAGCCAAACGGGTCGGGCGACCGACTCTCAGGAGGCAACTGGAAGACGAGAAGATCAGGAATCAGGAGTTAGCCAAAGAACTGGAAAAGCAGAAAGTGCGCAACCGTGAACTTTCTGACGAGTTGGACTCGCTGAACCTGAAAGTGGATGCCTTGCAGGGATCAGGCCAGAGGCTGTCGATCCGCACGGTGATTTTGAAAATCCTGGATGCAATGCAAAGGGGAATCGGAAACCTCGCTGATAAAATCCGAAACAAGCCGGAAGAAAAGCAGAAAAAGAAAAGAGAAAAAGAAAAGGCTGCGGAAGACGGGGAGCATCAAAGTGAATTCAGGGAATTTATCCATGAGTGCATAGCAGCCCCCTGGAAAGACGAATAGAATCCCGTGTCCATTATGGACACACCATAGAAAGGATTTTATGGAAAGAAGAAAATCAAGATATTACAAGCCGAAGGTAAATCACTTCCTGGAATGGTCCAGAAAACAGGATCTTAACAAATACAGCAATCTGCAGCTGATGGAGATCCGGAAGGGATTTGACGAAAATCTGACCAGAGAGCAGATCCAAGTATACGCAGTCCCAGAGCTGAATCCGGTTCAGATGGAAGAGGCACGAACGGGCTTCCGGAGCGGCCTGACCATTGAAGAGGTGCAGAACTATGCCGATCCGAAATTCGAAGCGCCTCAGATGCATGAGATACGTGAAGGGCTGGCCAGAAGACTGGATGTCTCTCTGTATGCAAATACAGCGTTCGACATGAACCAGATGCAGCAAATCCGCACAGCGCTGCAAAGCGGATTATCTTCATCGAGAGTCAGCCGTTTCGCAGAAAGCAGAATCAGTGCGGATCAGATGCTGGTGATATTTGACGGAATGGAGCAGGGACTCTCGGACGATCAGATCGCATTATATGCGGATCCGAAATTTAATTCGGGACAGATGTGGGAAATTCGAAAAGGGATTGAATCCGGGCTGACTGATGATCAGATCCGTTCATATGCGGATGATAAATATGACGAGTTTCAGATGGCGGATCTGAGATCCGCCTATGAGATGGGAATGCCCGAAGACAGGGTACGCCTGATGACAGATCCTGCCCTGGATAGCCGACAGATGTGGGAGGTGCTGCTCGGGTTGGAAAAAGGACTGACCAATGAACAGATCGCAGAATTCGCGAAACCGGAATTAAGCATTGAAGAGATGCAGAAGATCCGGAGCAGTTACAAGGTAGAGAGTGAAGCGCCGATCCGGACAAAGGAAGAAACCGATCTGGAGAGAGAACTAAGCGAAGAAATAGACTTCTGAAAATCAGTCATATAGAAATACAGAGGGTTGTGTCCATTGTGGACACAGCCCTCTGTTTGTTTTGGAGAAAAGCATATGTGGATCAGGTTGTCAAAAACTGGCAGATATATAAATATCAATAATTCGGAAAACATTCAGCTTGTAACGAGGTGGGATGAAAGAATTGTAGAAAATGTCCCGGTTCCCAAAGAATTGCAGAGCCCGCGCCATCCAGGTCTGAAGGGGCATACAACGGCAAAATTCGAGCATCTGTATCTGGATATCAATGAGGACGGGTACGAACCGCTTCAACTGCGCGTATATCCCTGGGCGGGGCAGATCATGAATTCGATCAATGATGGCCTGAAGTATAACATCCCCGGAATCGACATCAGCTACATGATCATGAGCGAGCGCGATAAAAAGATATGGGACCGGATGGAACAGGAAGTCGCGGAATCCGAGGCAGAATACGGAAAGAAAAAGCGATATCCGAAGGAGATATACAAAATCGTAAACCAAGGTGGGCAGACGGAAAAGATTCCAGGTGAAAGCAAAAAAGACCGACAGCGGGATCAGAATACTGACCGCGAAATGGAATAAAAAACGTGTCCGCAATGGACACGTTTTTTAGTTACGGAAAGCGAAAGATGATGCCGTGTAGGAAATGTGAAAATCACGGCTGACACGGACTTGTCGGCATAACGGAGGGAGGAAGCCAGATTCATAGAGAGTCAGGCAAAAGTCTATGAGTGATCGTAACCGCAGAGACGCGATAAAAGAGTATATCCGATCAAACGCGGCGGCCTATTTGCGGCCGGATGGCAGCGGAAAAGGATTTATCTGCCCGATGTGCGGATCCGGATCAGGAAAACACGGAACCGGAATCACGACGAAGGACGGCATCCATTTCACCTGCTGGGCCGGCTGCTATACTAACGCCGACGTGATTGACATTATCGGTCTCCAGTATGGCATCGACAGATACATGGATAAGCTGCAGAAAGCAGCGGATATTTATGGCTATTCATTAGAGGCGGATACGCCTATGGCAAAGGGAATCCATCCGGAAAGAGAAATACAGAAGTCAGAACCGCCGATGAAAGCACCTGAAAAGGAAGAGGAAACGGATTACCTTCCCTTTTTTTTCGACGCGATGAAAAATATCGGGAAGACAAGTTACCATCGCGGACTTAGCATGGAAACCCTGAAACGTTTTGGCATCGGATATATGCCAGAATGGCGTCATCCCAAAGCACCTACGGCGCCGGCTTCTCCGCGATTGATCATTCCGACCAGCAAGTATTCGTATCTGGCCAGAGATACACGGCCGAATCTGACAGCGCAACAAAGGGCATACGCAAAAAGCAAAGTTGGCAAAGTGCATATTTTTCATGGAAAAGCCCTGTGGCGATCCACACAGCCGGTATTTGTGGTCGAGGGAGAGATCGACGCGATGTCAATCTGCGATGTCGGCGGGGAAGCTATCGGCCTAGGATCCGTATCCAATCAACGGCTGTTGATTCAGAGCCTTATTTACAGGCGACCGACGGCCCCGTTGATTCTTGCCCTGGATGATGATAAGGCCGGAAAAAAAGCGCAGGAACAGCTTGAGAAATCTCTGCAGGAAATTGGAATACCCTACTCAAAAGCAGACATCTCTGCACCATATAAAGATGCAAACGAGGCGCTGATGGCGAATCGCGGCGAATTTCAGAAAAATGTGCAAACCACAATTCGGGAAGTGGCAGAAGAAAAGGATTGTTCCCTCGATTTACACTAAAGCGTGTCCATAATGGATACACCCCCGGAACCGGAAACAAAGCGTGTCCATAATGGACACACCCCAGGAAGCCATAGCAAAGTGTGTCCACAATGGACACACTGCCGGAGCCGGAAGCAAAGCGTGTCCACAATGGACACGAGGTAAACTGCTGCAGGGATCCCTTCGAGCCGCCTCTTGATCGCTGGACTCATTTACCTTCCAGGTAATCATGAAAAAACAAGAGTAATTGGAATGCAATCCAAATAAAACTCACCTACATATCGTTACACGGGCGGTGGCACATCATAAGGCAGGCGGTACTGCAATACCGCCTGCCTTAATAGGAAATATAGGAACATGCAACAGAGGTCAGTTGCATCGTTTTATTTTACAATAAATCGCTCTGAAAGACAAGAAATCTGCGAAAGTGTGCCATTAGAGTACACCCGAAAGGGTCAAAAAAAAATTGTCGAGACGAGCCAATCGGTGTATCATATAAGTCAGAAACAGAGAGACATTATGTGGCATATATGTTATTCGTTCATATGCCTCAGTATTATATGGCAAATAGCAATGAAGGAGCTTTCAACAATGCTTGATACTATTATATTGCGGACAGAAGAATTTCTTGAGAATATGCCAAAGGCAATAAGGAAAAAGAAA
>OMZJ01000102.1 GCA_900315495.1 uncultured Lachnospiraceae bacterium | reverse complement strand
ACTATCCGTCGATGCACACGACGGCGGCAGCGGGAGACGGCGGGAAGACCCTGGCGCTCGGAAACGCAGCCGTCCTGAACGATACCGTCACCTACACCGGACTGACGCCTGGAAAGACCTACGTCCTGAAGGGCGAAGTCATGGACAAGACGACGGGCAAGACAACCGGCTTTACGGCGGAGACCACCTTCACAACAAAGACCGCAGACGGCAGTGCCGTTGTGTCCTTCGCTGTCAACACCGACGGGCTGGAGAAGCACGAACTGGTCGTGTTCGAGGATCTGTATGACACGAACGGCACGCTGCTCCTGAGCCATCACGATCTGAGCGACATCGACCAGACGGTCACCGTTCCGGAGAAACCGGTCATTCCGCCGGTTGTCACGGGCGATGATTCCACGCCGATGCCGATGATCGCCGGGCTTCTGGTGTGCCTTGCGGCTGCAGCCGTCATTCTGACTGCGGTCATCCGTCGCAGAAAGAAGAACCAGTAAATCGTAGGCGGTTCCGGATCCATCATTTTTGATCTGGAATCCGCTGAAAAGACGGGCAGGCGGAGTTTCCGCCTGCCCTCATTTGAAAATGAAAAAACGAAGAAGAAAAGCCGGAACGATTGCACTCGGGATTCTTTTAGCGGCAGTCCTTGCGGCCGCGGGCTTCTTTGCTTACAGGCTGTGGCAGTACTACGCGGCTTATCGAGAGGACCGTTCCATCTATACAAAACTCCGGGATGAAGTTCTGGAAACGGATGCGAATGAAGATGAAAAGTCCAGTGTGTCCGAAACGGACAGGGCCCTGGAATCCGAGTCGGAGTCAGAAACCGGTGAGAATGACACCTGGGAAGACATCTTGACGGCAGGAAAGATCCGCTGGAGGAAATCTGTGCCGGTGCATGTCAACTGGAAAAAGCTGAAAGCGATCAATCCGGACATCATCGGCTGGGTGTATTTCGAGGATCTGCCGCAGATTTCGTACCCGGTTTTACAGGCGGCGGACAATGATTATTACGTTCACCGGACTTACGATCTTTCAGAAGATGGTTCCAAGGCCGGAAGCATTTTCATGGATTACCGCATGGCTTCGGATTTTTCTGCGCCGTATTCCATCATCTACGGACACAACGTGCGGGACGGTTCGATGCTGTCGGACCTCTCGAAGCTGGCGGAACCGGAAAACAGCGGAAGAAAGCAGTACTACTGGATCCTGACGCCGGACGGAAACTACCGCTATCGGGTTTTCTCCATTTTTACCTGCGGTCGGTCCGCAGACGTGTTCCAACAAAGTTTCACCGGCTGGGGAGAAGATTTCACGGTCTGGGAGCAGGAACTGGCATCGCGGGATACCGCCTTCTGCAGCGCCGGCGGAACCATTCCGCTGACCGGGAAGGATCATGTGACAGCGTTTTCCACTTGTGTCCCGAACAGTTTCAATCGCACGATTGTGTGCGGTGCGTGCATTTCAAAGAGGCAGCCGCCGGATCCGGAGATTGCGAAATAATCTGTTTTGCAAAATGTTGAGAACAATGCGGATTCTATAAATCCATCATGGAAGAAAGACGTCAGGTCGCATGAAACATGCGGAATCTGCAAAAACAGGCAGGTTCCGCTTTTTTTCCATCCACACAGTCCGGGAAGCATGATAGAATGAAATCATTCATGCAGCTGCAGAAGCACATGGAACAGTCACATACAAACAGGAAACCCGAAGAAATGACCGAACAGAATCAAGAAACCGAAGAGACCGAAGATACTGAAGAGACCGAAGATACTGAAGAGACCGAAGAGGCCAGAGAGAACGAGGAGAACAGAACAATGAAGGAACTGTACTACGGAGCCGCCTATTATGATGAGTACATGCCGGAGGAGCGCCTGGAAAAGGATATCCGCATGATGCAGGACGCCGGCATGAACCTGGTGCGCATCGCGGAATCCACATGGGCAACCTATGAGCCGCGTCCCGGCGAATTTGATTTCAGCCATGTCGTGCGCGTCCTGAACGCGATGGAGAAAGCCGGCATGCATGTGATCGTCGGCACACCGACCTATGCGGTGCCGCACTGGCTGACTGCGATGGATCCGACAGTCCTGGCCGATACCCACGAGGGAAGGCGGCCGTACGGCTCGCGGCAGATCATGGATATCACCAATCCGACGTACCGGAAATACGGGGAGCGGATCATCCGCCGTCTGATGGAGGTCGTGGAGCCTTACCGCTGTGTCGTGGGATTCCAGCTGGACAATGAGACCAAGTATTATGACACCCTCGGCCCGAACGTCCAGAAGCAGTTTGTGGAATATCTGAAGAAGGAATTCCATGGTGACCTGGATGCGCTGAACGCGGAATTCGGCCTCAATTACTGGAGCAACCGGATCGGCAGCTGGGATGATTTTCCTGATGTGCGGGGCACCATCAACGGGAGCCTGGCGGCGGAGTTTGACAAGTTCCGCAGGGGGCTGGTGGATGAATTCCTGCAGTGGCAGAGGAAAATTGTGGATGAGTACCGCAGGCCGGAGCAGTTTGTCACCCACAACCTGGATTTTGACTGGCGCGGATGTTCCTACGGTGTGCAGTCGCAGGTGAACCATTTTCACGCGGCACGGGCGCTCACCATTGCCGGCTGCGACATTTATCACCCGTCTCAGGACCATCTGACCGGTGCGGAGGCGGCCTTCGGCGGGGATCTGACCCGGTCGCTCCTCGGGAAGAACTACCTGCTTCTGGAGACGGAGGCGCAGGGATTCCCGCAGTGGACGCCCTATCCGGGGCAGCTTCGCCTGCAGGCCTACAGCCATCTGGCGTCCGGCGCAAACTCCGTGGAGTACTGGCACTGGCATTCCCTGCACAACGCGCTGGAAACCTACTGGAAGGGCGTCCTCAGCCATGACCTCGCCCCGAATGCCGTGTACCGGGAGGCTTCCGTCGTCGGAAATGAGTGGAAAAAGATCGGCTCCCGTCTGGTCAATCTCCGGAAAAAGAACCGGATTGCAATGCTCATCAGCAACGAATCCCTGACAGCGCTGAACTATTTCCCGATCAGCGTCACCAGCAGCGGGCAGACCGGAAAGATCGGATATAACGATGTCGTCCGCTGGATGTATGATGTTCTGTACCGCATGAACCTGGAATGCGACTTCCTCCCCGTGGAGGCCGCGCAGGAGACGTTGAACGGCTATGCGATGATCCTTGTCCCGGCGCTCTACGCCGCGCCGGATTCCATTCTGGAGCGGCTGAACCATTATGTGGAGCAGGGCGGCACGATGATCGCCACGTTCAAGAGCGGCTTTACCGATGAGTATGTGAAGGTGGCGCATGATGCCCAGCCTCACATCCTCTGTCAGTCTCTCGGCGTGACCTATCAGGAATTTGCCTTCCCGGAGAATGTCGGCCTGACCGGTCCGCTGACGGATGCGGCAGGCGGATCCGGAAAAGAAATGGCGGAGCTTTTCATGGAGCTTCTGATCCCGCAGGGCGCGGAGGTCCTGGCGTCCTACGTTCATCCGGCCTGGGGCGGCACCGCAGCGGTCACCGAAAACAGGTACGGCAGCGGAAGAGCCATCTACCTTGGCTGCAGAACCTCGGACCGCCTGCTGGAGGAGCTTTTCCGGAAGGCCGCGGAAGAATCCAGTCTCACCGTTCCGGCTCTGCATTTCCCGGTGATTGTCCGTAAGGGAACGAATGACTTTGGCCGCGAAATCACCTACGTGATGAATTTCAGCGGGAAATCTCGGGAAGTTCCTGCCCCTGTGCGCGGCCGCTCCCTTCTGAAAGAAGCGCCGGTCCGCAGCGGGGAAGCACTCTGCCTTGCCCCGTGGGGACTGGAGATCATCGAATCGGATCCCACGGAAGGGAAAGACTGACCGCGCTGGAACGGAGGCTGCAATAGTCTTTTCACAGATTTTGCGGCTATTTGGCCTGTATGTGATAGGAAAGAAAATCCCTCTCTGCTATAAAGGAAGTGCCCGCGGAAGGATAGAGCCCGCGCGCAGGGAGGGAGAAGCACATGGACGAGAAAAAACAGAACGGACACGTTTCTTTCGAACATTCAGAAGTTTCAAATTCAGAGAATGCCGAGAAAGACTCTTCTTCGGAAGGATATACGCTGGAGCAGCTGAAGGGAAAGAAGAGAGAAGTTATTGTCTCGCTCCTCCTGGGAGGAATCATTTCGGTGCTGGTCCCGATTGTCAGACAGATGGGGGGAGCGGCCGAAGAGTTTTATCTGGCGGCATTCCCGTATCTTGTGATCGGGATTCTGGCTCTTTTCGGCATCCTGATGAATCCCGATTCCGGAGATAAATCGTCGGGGACCGGTGCGGCCGGAGCCGAAGGGCGGGCGGTTTGATCCGGGCAGCCGAAGCGGAAGAACAGACGCTCAGGTCCGGCAGAATGGGAACACAAGGGGAGACAGTCTGATCCGGGG
>OMZJ01000103.1 GCA_900315495.1 uncultured Lachnospiraceae bacterium | reverse complement strand
CAGGAGGACAGTATGAGCAAGAGCAAAGCACCTGTGATGCGCACTGTCACCGGCAAGAAGAAGGGATTCTGGTACAACGTGAAGAAATATCGGATCCTGCTTCTGATGTGCCTGCCGGCGGTGGCGTATTTCATCATCTTCGCGTATGTTCCGATGCCGGGCATTTATGTGGCATTCACGAACTACAATTACCGGGACGGCATTTTCGGCAGCCAGTTCGTTGGCATGAAGAACTTCCAGTTCCTGTGGCGTTCCGGAAAGCTGTGGATGCTGACGCGCAATACGGTGCTTTACAATGTTGCTTTCATCTTCCTCGGCAATGCACTTCAGATTTTCATCGCGCTGCTCCTCAATGAGGTGCAGAGCCGCATGTTCAAGAAAGTCTCCCAGACGATCATGTTCCTGCCGTACTTCATTTCGGCGGTTCTGGTCGGACTGCTTGCCTACAACCTGTTCAACTACGACTACGGCTTCATCAATTCGATCATGAAGGCGATGGGCGGCGACGGCTATCAGTTCTATGCGCACAAGGAGGCATGGCCGCCGATCATGGTTGCGCTGAAACTGTGGCAGGGCACCGGATATGGCTCGGTTGTCTATTTCGCTGCCATCTGCGGCATTGATTCCGAAATCATCGAGGCAGCAAAGGTGGACGGCGCAAACGGCTTCCAGAAAATCCACTACATCATCCTGCCGAGCCTCAAGGGCACGATCATCGTGCTGCTGCTGTTTGCCATCGGCGGTATCATGAAGGGCGACTTCGGCCTCTTCTACAATGTCATCGGTAGCAACTCGGTTCTGTATGATACGACGGATATCATCGAGACCTACGTGTACCGCTCCCTGAAGATGAACAGCGATTTCGCGACCTCTTCAGCATCGGGCGTGTACCAGTCGGTCTTCGGATTCGTACTGGTTCTGTTTTCCAACTGGGTGGTAAAGAAACTTGACCCGGATTACGCACTGTTCTGAGGAGGCGGAGAGAGATGGCAAAAAAGAAAGACGCGGATGAAGAGTATCTTCTCCACCACAAGAGTCATATCAAGCTGGGCGCGTCGGACCTGTTTATCCGCGGCTTCGGTTATGTCTTTGTAACCCTGTTTGCGGCACTGTGTGTGTTCCCGTTCCTGCTGATCATTGGAACATCATTCTCCCTGGAGTCGGATGTCACCAAGTACGGCATCACCGCCTGGCCCAGACATTTCTCCGTGCAGGCCTATCAGCTGCTGTTCCGCTTCCCGCAGACGATGATCAATTCGTACCTTCTGACCATCATCCTGACGGCCACCGGCACCGTGTGCGGTCTGTTTATCATCTCGATGACCGGATATGCGCTGCAGAGAAAGGATTTCCCGTTCCGCAACGGGATCTCCTTCATGATCTACTTTACGACCCTGTTCTCCGGCGGCCTGGTTGCGACCTACCTGCTGTACACGAAGATCCTGAACCTGCGTGACAACTATCTGGCCATCTGGTTCCCGAATCTGATGTCCGCATGGCTGATCATCCTGATGAAGAACTTCGTCCGCTCCATCCCGTTTGAGATCACGGAGTCGGGCAAGATCGACGGCGCCGGGGACTTCCGGATTTTCCGCAGCCTGATTCTCCCGATGCTGAAACCGGGACTTGCCACCATCGGCCTGTTCCTTGCCCTGGGTTACTGGAATGAGTGGTACAACGCATCGCTGTACCTTTCCTCCCGTGTGGATGTCAAGCCGCTGCAGTATCAGCTGTACAACGTCATCAACACCGCAAACGCCCTGAAGAATTCCGTCGCAGGAGCGAATGTCACCGTCACGGACCTTCCGACCATGACGCTGAAGATGGCCACCGCAGTGGTTGCAACCGGACCGATTATCTTTGTCTATCCGTTTGTACAGAAGTATTTCATTTCCGGCATCACCGTCGGCGCTGTCAAGGGGTGATTTCTTCTGCCGCATGTCCCCTGCTTCACCCGCACAGAACCTGATTCAAGGGGGCATGTCATATTGATACAACCACCCGGTGAACGGGTGCTGTATATAGAAAGCGAACACGCAGGAAAACCTGCACACCGGATCGCATCCGGAAGAAAGGAGATTCTCAAATGAGAAAGTTCAAGTCACTGGCACTGCTTGCAGCAGCGGCAATGGCCGCGACGAGCGTGGCTGCACCGGTCATGGCAGATGAGACCACCGAGGCAGAATCCGCGGAGTCCACGGATGACGGGGATTGGTTCAGCCCGGACATCGACACCTCAGAGCATGTGAAGATTGTTTATGTCACCACCGGCAACAAGCCAACCAACGGTGCGACCGATGAGATGCTCGAAAAGCTCAACGCGATCCTCACCGAGAAGGTCAATGCGGAGCTGGAGATCTACTATGTCGAGTGGACCGACTACATGACCAACTACAACCTGCTTCTGTCCTCCCTGGACGGATCGATCGACCTGATCGGTACCGCAACCGACTGGCTGGATGCATGGCCGAATGCCAAGAAGGGTGCTTTCCTGGAGCTCCCGGAGGATATGCTGCAGACCTATTGCCCGAAGACCTACGCACAGGTCGAGGCGGACGGCCACTGGGATGACTGCAAGTACAACGGCAATATCTACATGATTCCGGAAGATCACTTTGCGCAGTGGGTGAATCACGGCTTTATGTATCGCCAGGACTGGGCGGATGAGGCCGGCCTGACCGACGGCGTGCACAGCTGGGATGACATGACCACCTACTTCCAGGGAATTCTTGACAACCATCCGGATGTCATTCCGTGGGATTCCGACGGAACCATGGCGACGACGGTTGCCGGCGGCTGGATTGCATCCCATACGGATGATGTCATGCTCGACGGTATCGGCTCCTTCATGTTCTACGGGACCAAGGATGATCCGTACACTCTGTTCTCCCCGTACATGGATGATGATACACTGTATGATTACGCAGATCTGATGGCAAAGTGGAATCAGATGGGCGTATGGCAGACCGACGTTCTGAACAATACCGATGCCAATACCCGTGATGAGTTCTACGCGGGAACCACCGGCGCAGATCAGCACCACACCGAGACCTGGTACGGCACTGTCCGTCCGAGAATGGACAAGGATCAGCCGGGTTCCGACGTCGGGTTCTTCTGGTTCGGCGAGGAGAAGGGAAATCTGGAGAAACTGATGACCACCCACGGCGCAATGGCTGTTTCTGCGGCGTCCAAGAATCCGGAGAGAGCGCTGATGGTCTATGACCTGCTCCGCAACGATGAGGAGTGCTACAGACTGTTCAACTACGGCATCGAGGGTAAGCAGTATGAGTTTGTGAACCCGGATGATGAGTCCGACAAGCTGATCCAGCGCCCGGCATCCTATGACCAGACCAACGATGAGATCGTGACCGACTTCTGGTGGGGCCGCAACGACGATCTTGAGCTCAGATGGAGTGACCGTTACTGGGATGGCCTGGATGAGATCTCCAAGATCTATGACTCTGTTGCCATTGACTATCCGTACGGCAAGTTTGTCGTTGACATGTCTCCGATCAGCTCTTACATCTCCAGCATGTCTGAGGTGTGGGATTCCTACATGAGACAGATTGCATTCGGTCAGTCCGATGATCCTCATGCACTGGTCGATGAATTCCGTGACAGAATGAACACCGCTGGTTATCAGGAAGTCCTGAGCTATCTGCAGGATCAGATGAACCAGATCTACGGAAGCAGCGCGGAATAATATTCGCTGACGGCATCCGGCGCCCGGAGTAATGGGTCTGGAAAGGTACCGTTGCAGCCCGGCGGTGAAAACCGCCGGGCTTTTTTCGGCCGATGAGAGGATGAGAGATTGTCCGGCCGCAGGCAGGATGCAGAAAGAGGGGGCACAGCAAGAGCGAGATGACGCATACATTTGAGATTGCAGAAGATTTTCTGCTGGACGGGAAGCCGTTCAAAATCATTTCCGGTGCGGTTCACTATTTCCGGATCCCGCCGGCGTACTGGGAGGATCGGCTGCGGAAACTCCGGGCAATGGGCTGCAATACCGTGGAGACGTATATTCCCTGGAACCTGCACGAGCCGGAGCCGGGAACATTTAACTTTTCGGGAATTCTGGACATTGCGGCCTTCGTCCGCCTGGCGCAGAAACTGGGCCTGTGGGTGATTCTCCGGCCGTCCCCCTACATCTGTGCGGAGTGGGAGTTCGGCGGTCTGCCGGCATGGCTTCTGCGGGAGGACGGCATGCGCCTGCGCGGTCTGTATCCGCCCTTCATGGAGCAGATCAAGGCCTATTATCAGAGGCTTTTCCCGGAGATTGTACCGCTGCAGGTTGATCACGGCGGCCCGGTGATCCTGATGCAGGTGGAGAATGAGTACGGCTATTACGGCGAGGATACCGCCTATCTGCAGGGGATGGAAAAACTGATGCGGGACTGCGGTGCAACGGTTCCCTTCGTGACCTCGGACGGCCCGATGGAGGAATCGCTCTCCTGCGGACATCTGCCGGGAGTTCTGCCGACGGGAAACTTCGGCTCCCGGACGGAGGACCGCTTCGCTGTGCTGAAAAAATTCACGGACGGCGGGCCGCTGATGTGCACGGAGTTCTGGGTGGGCTGGTTTGACCACTGGGGCAACGGCGGGCACAAGACCGGAAATCTGGAAGAGAGTGTGAAGGATCTGGACCGGATGCTGGACCTGGGCTCGGTGAACATCTACATGTTCGAGGGCGGCACGAATTTCGGCTTCATGAACGGCTCCAACTATTATGACGAACTCACGCCGGATGTCACTTCCTACGATTATGACGGCGTGCTGACGGAGGCGGGAGATATCACGGAAAAGTACCGCCGATACCGTGCCGTGATTGAAAAGCACGTGGGAAAGATTGCCGAGCCGGTTCCGGCAAACTGCCCGAAAAAGGCGTACGGGGAGATTTCCTGCGACGGCAGAGCGGGACTTTTTGAAAATCTGGACCGGCTTTCGAAACCAGTCAGCCTGAAGTTCCCGGCGTCGATGGAGCGGCTGGGCCAGAATTACGGATACATCCTGTATCGCAGCACCCTGGAGCGGGAGCAGAATCTGG
Organism: uncultured Lachnospiraceae bacterium; assembly: GCA_900315495.1. Lineage (GTDB taxonomy): Bacteria > Bacillota > Clostridia > Lachnospirales > Lachnospiraceae > Anthropogastromicrobium. The sequence goes on along the minus strand of OMZJ01000103.1, from coordinate 16,949 downwards.
AAAAGATCCGCCTGTACGGGGCGAACGACCGCGCGAACATCTTTCTGGAAGGCAGACCGGTGCTGACTCTGTACGACCGGGAACTGCTCTCGGAGGCGCAGGTGAATGAAGCGACGCACCCCGGTTCCGAGCTGGACATTCTGGTGGAGAATATGGGCCGCGTGAATTTCGGCCCGCGGATGGAAGAGCAGCGCAAGGGTATTGACCGTCATGTGCAGATCAACGGGCATACCCATCTGAACTGGGAGGCATACTGCCTTCCGCTGACCAATACAGATGCGGTGGATTTCTCGGCGGGATACACCGAGGGGCTGCCGGCCTTCTATCACTTCACGTTCCCGGTGGAGGGGAAGGCGGATACCTGGATCGATTTCACGGGATTCGGGAAGGGCTGCATTTTCCTGAACGGCTTCAATCTGGGCCGTTTCTGGGAGATCGGGCCGCAGCGCAGGCTGTATGTTCCAGCTCCGCTCCTGAAAGACGGCGACAACGAGATCATTGTCTTTGAGACAGAGGGGAAACACGCGCTGTCCCTCACCCTGACAGATACGCCGGATCTGGGCTGATATCCTCACGCGGTTTCAGCCGTGTGTTTCGTGCAGAAGGGCCCTCCGGCCGGAAGTAAATTCCAGCCGGAGGGCCCTTCTGCATTCCGTCAGCCGGAGGCTGCGCGGAGAAAATCGTTCCGGTGCTCCTGCGGGGACAGAGGCGCACCCCGCTCAATCAGTATATCAGCCTTCAGCGCGGCGAGATTCCGGTCGCAGTTCATCTGCGCGGCAATCTCGTGCAGGCTGTAGCCGTTGGCAACATCATCCAGAAAATCCTCATCGGGGAGCAGGATCTCTGCCGCAAAGAGATTCGCCTCGGTCTCCATGCGCGCGTTTGCCCGGTCGAACAGCTGTGTGTCGCGGAAGCCGCCGGCCATCCGCGCGGCGTCCCGGTGCAGGCAGTGGTGCCCGATCTCGTGGAGAATCACCATGCTGCGCTCCGCCTCGGGCAGATCGTCCTTGATAAACATAAACGGGGTGTCGTTGATGATGGCATAGGCACCCTTCTGGCGGCGGAAAGGCCGGAACAGCACGATGATCCCCGCTTCGCGGGCCAGACGGCAGGCATCCCGCGATCCGGCGTCGGCGACCAGCTGATCCGCCGCATTGGCAATTTCCAGCGTTCTCATAAGACCTTACTCTGCGTCTCTGACCTTTCCGCGGGAAATCCAGTAGGCTTCCTGGATGGCCTGCATCATCTCGTCCACATCCGCCGGATCCAGCTCGCCGCCGGCAAAGAGCCCGGTGAGCTCGGAGGCAAGCCTCCTGGCCTGCTGGGTATCGGAGAGGGCGTTCTCCGCGGCCGTGCCGGTAAAGCTCTCCTCACCCATCAGATAGGACAGGCTGCACTCCAGCACGTCGGCCAGGCGGAGATAGACCTCCTGCGATTTGGGATAGCGGTTTTCAATTTCCCAGCCGCGCACTGTGCGGAGAGAGACCCCGACGCGCTTCGCCAGTTCCGACTGGCTGAGGTTATGGGACTTTCTGAGGGCAACAACTTTTTCACCGAATGTCATAAATGCGGCAGACCGGCGGCAGCAGGGAAAAGGGAGTCGGTCGACGCGAAGGCCCTTCTGTCGATGACACCGTCTGTTGTTCTCTGTCTGCTCGAAATCCGGCCTTCTCCTTTCATAGGATTTCCCCGGGTAAACCTTTGCGGAAACGGCAGGAACTGCCGCAGGGAACCATCGCCTGGGAAGCGGGGAAGGCCATGCCTGCCGTTTCGCAAAAAAGCGGTACCCGTGCGCCGCCTGACAACTGCAGTCAACCGCAATGGGAACTTAACTGCCTATATTGTAACCCAAATGGAAGATTGCGTCAACACTCTGCGTAGCAGAGGAAACGGCAGGAAAGTCCGTGTGCGGTATGACAGCGGTACAGCTGCAAGTACAGATTTCGATACGGCGGTTCCGCCCGGACACGGCTTGAAGGCAGACAATCGCTTGCGAATCCGCGGCAAACAGAGTAGAATCAATTCCGACGCCCGCGCGTCGGCCGGTTCACCGGAATCCGGTGACAGACGGAACAGTACGGGAAGAAAAGTGAAAGAGGGTCTGACATTGATGACTGTGAAACCAGAGACATCCGAAAAGACCGAAGAAGAGGGAGTACTGCACTGTGTGCGTCTTCCGCTGGTTCAAAACATCCCGCAGCACTCTGCGACAGAGCTTTCCGGGGAAGAGGCAGGGACCGGAACAGCTTCCGGGAGCAGCAGAAACACGTGTGTGAAACTCACCGAAGACCACGTCGAACGGTGCAGCGGGACAGCGCTGCCGGACCTTCCGGAAAAATCCGGAGAACAGAGCCTCTGTCTGGATGACAGCTTCTGAACCAACGTCCGGATCAACGACAGCTTCTGAACCAGCGTCCGGATCAACGACAACTTCTGAACCAATGACAGGATGAAACGACGGATCTCCTTCCAGTGAATTCCGGAACGAAAATCAAAAGACCGCAGGAGTAAGAAAAACAATGAAAAAATTCAGGATATTTGTAATCAACCCGGGATCGACCTCGACCAAGGTCTCCCTGCACGAGGACGAGACCACGCTGTTCTCCACGGACGTGTTCCACGACAGCACGGTGCTCCGGACATTCCCGACCATCAATGACCAGCTTCCTTATCGGATGCAGGTGATCCGCCAGTTCATTGCGGACCACCAGATCGATCTGCACGGGATCGATGCCATTGTGGGCCGCGGCGGCAGCTGCTATTCGGTGGAGAGCGGCGTCTATGAAATCAATGACCTTCTGATCCGGGATACCAGAGAGGCAAAGGGCGGCCTGTATCACGCGTCCATGCTGGGCGTTCAGCTGGCAGACGAACTGCATAAGGAGTACGGCGGGCTGGAACTGATGGTGGATCCGCCTGTGGTCGATGAGCTGTGCGATCTGGCCCGCATCACCGGCATCAAGGGAGTCTACCGGAGGGCAGTTTCCCACGCGCTGAATCTGCGCGCGGTGGCGATGCACCACGCGAAGGTGACCGGCCGCAAATATGCCGACTGCAATTTCATTGTGTGCCATATTGACGGGGGCATCTCTGTGACCGCCCATCAGCACGGCCGGATGATCGACGGCAACGATGCCGGCGGCGGCGAGGGGCCGCTCACGCCGACGCGGATGGGATCCCTTGCGGTGACAGACGGCTTGCGGTGCCTGAAGGGACTTTCCGACGAGGAGGTCCGTTCGCTCTGCAGCCAGACGGGAGGGTTCTCCAGCCATTTCGGCACGTCGGATTCCAACAAGGTCCACGCGATGGTGGAGGCCGGGGATCCGGCGGCCGCCCGCGTATGGGACGCCATGATCTACCAGATCATCAAATGGATCGGCTCCATGGCGGCTGCACTGGGCGGAAAGGTGGACAACATTCTTCTGACGGGAGGACTTCTGCGCTTCCCGGAGATTGAGGAGCGCATTGTCGAAAACTGCGGATGGATTGCACCGGTGGTGTCCTATCCGGGAGAACTGGAGCACGAGGCCATGGCGGCCGGGGCGCTGCGGATTCTGCGCGGCGAGGAAAAGCCGAAGCAGTATCCGGGCCATCCGGTCTGGCAGGGATTTCCGGAGGATTAATGTTCGCGGAAAAAGCTGCCCGCTGTCCGGGCTGTGCCGGCCCGGCAGGAGCTTTCGGAGGACTGTCCGATACGGTTCCCTCCGGTGAATCCTCTTCGAGAGAAATCCTCACCGAGAGACTTGCAGGGGATCTTCGTATCAAGATAGAAAAACAGAAACACCGTCATCTGCCGCCCGGGTCTGGAACAGGCAGATGACGGTGTTTTATGTCTACTGGGAAAAAACGGGAAGCCTTTGCAAGTGCGCAGGAGATTCAGCAAAGGAACAGCCGGACGAGCACGGCGGCGCCGAAACCGACGGCCATGCCGACCGCGACCTCGGGAAACGTGTGGCCGAGGTGCTCGTCAAACTTTTTGTGATTCTGAAACCAGGAATCATCTCTGCACTCATGACCGGCCAGCCAGTTCAGCGCCTTCCCGTGCTCGCTGGCCTGATACCGCACATTCAGCGCGTCGTAAATGACGACGAAGGCAAAGAAGAGAGCCATCGGAAACTCAAAGCCGCCGGCGCCATAGTGGAACAAAGTGCCGAACAGGAGCCCCGTGACTGTCGCTGTATGAGAGCTCGGCATGCCGCCGCTTGTGAAGATGGTTTTCGGGGAAAGTCCGTGCTGCTTGACGGACTGGTACAGGACCTTGCTTCCCTGGGAGATCAGCCAGCCGCCGGCTGCGGACAGAAACAGCGGGTTCGAGAGCAGATCGGTGATGAAATCAAACATAAGAAAGCCTCGTTTGCGTCAGCAGAATCAGTACTGTCTGCCGCGCCAGGTGTTCCGGTTGAAGAGAACCAGAAGCGGGAAGAGTTCCAACCGGCCTGCCAGCATGTCGATGACGTAGACAATCTTTGACAGGTTGGAGAAACTGCCGAAATTCTGCGTCGGTCCGACCGCTGCCAGCCCGGGGCCAACGTTGTTGATGGTGCAGGCCACAGAAGCGAAGTTGGTCGTAAAGTCAAAATTGTCCAGCGATACGATCAGGAGGGATCCCGCAAACAGGAAGAGGTAGGCCATCACAAACACATTGACGGAGCGGATGACTTCATGTTCCACGGGTTCTCCCTCAAAGCGCACCAGCCGCACGGCGCGCGGGTGGATGATCCCGGCAATCTCCTTGAGGATCGTCTTCCACATGATGATGATCCGGGACACCTTGATGCCGCCGCCGGTGCTGCCCGCACAGGCACCGATAAACATCAGCCCCACCAGAATGGTGCGGGAGAGCTCCGGCCACCGGTCAAAGTCGGCGGTGGAGAATCCGGTGGTCGTGATGATGGAACTCACCTGGAAGAAGGAATCCAGGAAAGCACCGCCGGCACCCTGATACATCGGCAGAATGTTGAATCCGATGATCAGGGACGAGGTGAGGATGATGCCCAGATACACACGGGCTTCCTCGCAGTGCAGGGCACTTTTCACATCGCCGGTATACAGCCAGAAATAGACGTTGAAATTGACGCCGAAGGCGGCCATGAAGATCGTGATGAGGATCTTCTGGATCGCGGTGAAGGAGCCGCAGCTGTCGTTCAGAAAGCCGAATCCGCCGGTGCCCGCCGTGGAGAAGGCGACGTTGATCGCGTAAAAGACGGGCATGCCGAACATCACCATCAGGGCGATCTGCGCGATGGTCAGCGCGATGTACAGCTTGTACAGGAGGGCCGCCGACTCGCGGACCCGGGGCACCAGCTTTCCGACCTGGGGGCCGGGGCTTTCGGCGCGCATCAGGTGCATGCTGCTCTCCCCCGACACGGGCAGGACTGCCAGCATGAAGACGAGCACGCCCATGCCGCCGATCCAGTGGGAGAAGCTTCTCCACAGAATGATGCAGTGGGGGAGCTCCTCGACATTGGAGAGAACCGTTGCGCCGGTGGTGGTGAATCCGGAGACGATTTCAAACAGCGCGTCGACGAAGTTGTTGTAAAAGCCCGAGAGCCACAGCGGGATCGCGCCGAACAGACTCATGAGAATCCAGCAGAGCGCCGTGCAGACATACCCTTCCTTGGCGTAAAACCGGGTATCCGCGGGGCGGTGCATCCGCACGGGAAGACCGATGGCCAGGCAGATGCCGGACACAAGGAAAAAGGTCCAGGTGACGGTCTCGCGGTAAATGATCCCCGTCAGCGCCGGGACCAGAAGCAGTACCGACTCCAGGACAAGCAGCGTACCGACAATGTACAGAAGCATTTTCCTATTCATGCCGGCCGCCTCACGCAAGGATATCGTTGATATCCCGGAGCCCCAGATTGGTGGTGATGATCACGACCCGGTCATTGAGCTGAATGGTGTCGGCGCCGCGGGGGAGAATCGCCTGGTTGTTCCGGTAGATGGCGCACAGCAGGAGGTTCGGCTTGGTCTTCAGCTGCGCCAGCGGGATATTGGTCACTTCGCTTTCCTCCCGGATGATGAATTCCAGCGCCTCGGCCTTGCCGTCTACCAGCCGGTACATGGTATCCACCTTGGTTCCCATGGTATTCTGGATGGCACCGACATAGGAGACAATGCTCTCGGTCGTCAGGTCCTTGGGGTAGATGACGCTTCCGAGGTTCAGCGAGCTGATGATCGGGTCGTAGGTCACGTTGCTGATTTTTGTGATGGTCTTGGCCTGGCTGACTTTGTCCGCATAGAGGGAGAGCATCACATTTTCCTCATCCATGTCTGTCAGGGCGGCGAAGCCTTCGGCCTCGGCAAGCCCCTCCTCCTCCAGCAGCGCGCGGTCGGTGCCGTCCCCGCAGATGATCGTTGCCTTCGGAAGCCGCTCCGCCAGATCACTGCATTTGGCCGGATTTTTTTCGATGATCTTGACGCTGATGTTCATCTCCATCAGAAGCCGGGCCAGATAGAACGAAATCTTTCCGCCGCCGATGATCATGGTGTTGCGCACCTGGTCGTTGCGGATATGGGCCATCTCAAAAAACTTGTTGGCGTTCAGGGAGGACATGACGACGGAAATCTTGTCGCCCGCCCGCAGATCCACGGTGCCGTCGGGGATCATGACGTGATCCCCGCGCTCCACAATGCAGACCAGGACGTCGCAGCTCGCCAGCGAGGCGATGTCGCGGATCTTCTGGTTGACCAGAGGGCTGTCCGGCTTCAGCGAGAAGCGGAGCAGCTCAATCTGGCCGCGCGCAAAGGTGTCGATATCGATTGCGGAGGGGAAGCGCAGGAGGCGCGCGATCTCGGAGGCAGTGGCCAGCTCCGGGTTGATCACCATGCTCAGGCCGAGCTCCTGACGCAGATACTGCACCTCGTCGTGGTAGATCGGATTGCGCACGCGGCAGATGGTTGGGCACTTTCCGACTTTGCGTGCGATCAGGCAGCAGAGCAGGTTGATTTCGTCCGCCCCGGTGACCGCGATCATCATGTCGGCGCCCTTGATGCCCGCCTTGACCTGTGTGGCATAGCTCACGCCGTTTCCGATGACGCCCTGCACATCCACCTGATTGGTTACTTTATTGACCGCCGTCCGGTCGGAATCGACGACCGTGATGGCGTGTCCCTCCGCACTCAGCTGTGCAGCCAGCGCGGAACCGACCTTTCCCAGGCCGATGATAATGATATTCATATGAGATTCTCCTGCGCGGAAAAAAGGGGCGCTTCTTCACGCCCCTGGCTTGTGACGATATCCGGCCGGTTTTGAAATCTCCGGGATTTCGAAGCCGGGAAAGACGGATCAGATCCGCCCTGTCTGGTCTGCCGCAGCGGCCGGACAGGGAATCCCTCTGACGGCGGATCCTCCTGCCGGACGGAACAAATCTGCAGCGGATCAGCCGATCGGCACAAAGGCCGATGCATCATGCTTGCAGATCGGGCAGATAAAATCCGGCGGGAGCGTCTCCCCTTCATAGATATATCCGCAGACGGTGCAGCGAAAGCCCTTTTTCTTTGCGTCTGAAGCCGCAGGCTTCGGCTTGATGTTCTTCTGATAATAGGTGTACGTGACCGGATTTTCGCCGGAGACAACGTCACAGTCCGTCACATCCGCGATGAACATCGTATGGGTGCCGAGATCCACCTGGGTGACGACCTTGCAGGACAGCCAGGCGCACAGGTGCTTTGTCAGTACGGCAAGGGTGTTCTGCGTGCGCGTAAACTCTGTGAACCCTTCAAACTTATCTGTATTTCGCCCGCTCTGAAAGCCGAAGCGCTGGAACAGGGAGAAGGGTGCGCTCTCCGAGAGTACGGAGAGGTTGAAAAATCCGGTGTCCCGGATGATGTCATGGGTGTAATTGTTCTTGTTGACGGCGATCATCACGCGGTTCGGCGTGGACGTCACCTGTGCGACGGTATTGATGATGCAGCCGTTGTCTTTCCCATAGGAACGTGCGGTGAGCACATACAGACCATAGCTGATCTGAAACATGGCTTTCGGATTCATAGGTTAACCTCCCCGAAGTGCCGTGCGGTATGTGGATTGCTGCGGACGTCTGTCTGACGCCGGCCGGAGCACGGCAAATTTCATTCTATCAGTATACATGCGGGCGCCGGAGACTGTCAAGAATGGCGCGGATTCCGGGCCGTGAAATGCACTGCCTGTCAGAATGAATGGACATCAGCGCAGGGCAGTGCTAAAATAAACACAGAGCTGCAGGCACTGCGGCTTTCGGGAACAGACAGGACGCCGGCGGCGGCAAGCTGCGGCCGGGCGATCACAGGATCGGCGTGAAGGCGAATCCGTGAGAGAGAAAGGAACACAGGCCATGGATGCGAATGTTCGGAAAAACTATGAGTATTGGTGCACATCTCCGGTCTTTGACGAGAAGACCAGGGAGGAACTCAAGGCTCTTGCCGGCAATGAGGCGGAAATTACCGACCGCTTCTACAAGGAGCTGGAGTTTGGCACTGGCGGTCTCCGGGGAGTGATTGGTGCCGGGACCAACCGGATGAATCTGTACACCGTCGGGAAGGCTACCCAGGGGCTCGCCAACTACATCATCAAGCAGGGCACGCAGAAGATGGGCGTCGCCATTTCATTCGATTCCCGCCATATGTCCCCCGAATTTGCGGACTGCGCGGCATGCGTGCTGGCCGCGAACGGGATTCCCGCCTATAAGTTCGACACGCTTCACCCCACGCCGATGCTTTCCTTTGCGGTGCGCGATCTCGGCTGCACGGCCGGCATCAATATCACGGCAAGCCACAACCCGAAGGAGTACAACGGGTACAAGGTTTACTGGGCAGACGGCGCGCAGGTGGTTCCGCCGCATGATACCGGGATCATCGCGGAAGTCCGCGCCATCACCGATTATGCGGATATCAAGAAGATGAGCACCGAGGATGCAAAGGCGGCCGGCCTGTATCAGATCATCGGGCCGGATCTCGATGACCGCTACATCGCGGAGCTCAAGAAGCTGGTCCTTCATCCGGAGGCAATCCAGGCGACGGCAGGCAGCCTGAAGATTGTCTATACGCCGTTCCACGGCACCGGAAACGTACCGGTGCGCCGGATCCTCAAGGAGCTCGGTTTCAAGAATGTCTATGTCGTCCCGGAGCAGGAGCTTCCGGACGGTGATTTCACCACCATCCCCTATCCGAACCCGGAGGATAAGCGGGCGTTCAAGCTGGCACTGGAGCTGGCGGAGAAGGTGGACGCCGATCTGGTTCTGGCGACAGATCCCGATGCTGACCGTCTGGGCGTCTACGCCAAGGATACCAAATCCGGCGAGTACAAGGTGTTCACCGGCAATATGTCCGGCATGCTGATCGGCGAATATGAGTTCGAGCAGCGCAAAGAGCTGGGCCGGATGCCGGAGAATCCGGCGCTGGTCACCACGATCGTCTCCACCAACCTGGCGGGAGCGATCGCAAAGGAATACAACGCGACGTTGATCGAGTGCCTGACCGGCTTCAAGTACATCGGTGAGCAGATGAAACACTTCGAGGAGGATCACAGCTACAACTATGTCTTCGGCTTTGAGGAGAGCTACGGCTGCCTGATTGGCACCTATGCCCGGGACAAGGACGCGGTGGTCGCGGTGATGGCGCTCTGCGAGGCGGCGGCTTACTACCGCACAAAGAACATGACCCTCTGGGATCAGATGATCCGCATCTATGAGAAGTACGGCTACTATAAGGAAGATCAGTTCTCCCTTGCCTTCCCAGGCCAGGAGGGCGCACAGAAGATGGCCGACATGATGAACGGGTACCGCAGCAATCCGCCGAAGACGCTGGGCGGTTACAAGGTGCTGGAGTTCCGCGATTATCTCACAGACCGCAGGGTGAATCTGGAAACCGGCGAGGAGGGCACGACAGGCCTTCCGAAGTCGAATGTCCTGTACTTTGTGCTGGAGCAGGATGCGTGGGTCTGTGTGCGTCCGTCCGGAACCGAGCCGAAGATCAAGTTCTATGCGGGTGTGAAGGGAACCAGCCTGGAGGATTCCGCGGCGAAGCTGAAGGCTTTGATGGATTCCCTTCGATAATCAATACAAAAAGATCTGATCGAACTGCGGTCAGGCAGGTCATCCAAACAAAAACAGAAGCAGTACAGCATGGAAGCTTGAATCTGCGAAGTTTGTGCTTCTGCTGCCTGAAAAAGCAGGAACAACCGATCGAAATAACAGAAAGCAAACATGCGCAGGGTCCCTGCGTAGCAGACGGCAGGTGCCCGTGACAGAAAGGGTGGCCTGCCGTCTGGCAGTCAATCCGATGCCGGAGAAGTGCCGGCACGCAAGCGCCCCGCGGACCGCCGCGCGGCCGAACAAACCGGAGGAAAAGCATTGACAGAGGACAGAGAGATCCGCAGCGCGATTGTCACAGGGGCCAGCGGCGCAATCGGAACGGCGCTGGTGCATCTTCTTCTGCAGCGCGGAATCCGGGTCACGATTCTTGCGCACCGCGGGTCAAAGCGCAGCCGTCTTTTCCCGGAAGCCCCGCGTCTTTCCGTGATCGGGTGCGATCTGGACGGCTATGATGCGTGGAATCCGACGGAACGGTTCGATGCCTTTTTCCATCTGGCATGGACGGGAACCTACGGGGAAGCCAGGAACGATTATTCCCTGCAGCTGGAAAACATTGCGGGAACACTCTCCGCGGTGCGGCTTGCAGCGCGGGCGGGGTGCTTTGTCTTTGCCGGCGCAGGTTCCCAGGCGGAGTATAAGAATGTCAGTTCGATTCTGGGACCGGACAGTGAAATCCTCCCAGAGACCGGATACGGACTGGCAAAATTCACGGCCGGACGAATGAGCGCAGGCCTGTGCCGTCAGCTCGGCCTGCGTCAGGTCTGGACCCGTTTCTTTTCGGTGTATGGCCCGGCGGACAGCGACCGGACGATGGTGATGAGCGGAATCCGTGCCATGCTGGACGGGCGGGTACCGGAATATACCAGGGGGGATCAGCTCTGGGATTATCTCTACAGTGAGGATGCGGCCCGGGCGATGTTTCTTGCCGCGCTGCGCGGAAACGATCAGGCGGTCTACTGCGTGGGAAGCGGACAGGCCAGACCGTTAGCGGAATATATTGAAGAGATCCGGGATGCAGTCGGGCCGCAGGCCCGGGTCAGGCTGGGGGCCATTCCCTATTACCCGAATCAGCGCATGCACCTGCAGGCAGATATCCGCACGCTGACACAGGATACGGGCTTCCGGCCGGAAATCCCTTTTTCGGAGGGCATCCGGAGGACGGTGGACTGGGCGCGGCATAATCCGACACAGTCTGCGGGAAACGCAGACCGGCCGCAGAAAAATCAGGAAACGATATGAAGAAAAAAATCAGTGTTGTGATTCCCTGTTACAATGAGGAAGACAATGTGGTGCCAATCAGCCGGGCGGTGCAGGAACAGTTTGAACGCCTGCCGGCCTATGACTATGAAATCATTTTCATCGACAATGACTCAAAGGACCGGACGCGCACGCTGATCCGCGGTCTCTGCGCGGAGAATCCGAAAATCAAGGCAATCTTCAACGCAAAGAATTTCGGCCAGTTCAATTCACCCTACTATGGGCTGCTGCAGATGACGGGTGACGCCGGAATCCTGATGGCAGCCGATTTCCAGGATCCGCCGGAGCTGATTCCGCAGTTGGTCCAGGGGTGGGAAGAGGGATACCGGATTGTCTGCGCCATCAAGACAAAAAGCCGGGAGAATCCGCTCATGTACCGGCTGCGCGGGCTCTACTACCGGCTGATCCGCAAGCTGTCGGATGTGGAGCAGATCGACCAGTTCACCGGATATGCGCTGTATGACCGCCGGTTTGTGGAAGTGCTGAAGTCCGTCGACGATCCGACTCCCTTCCTGCGTGGCATGGTGGCGGAGCTGGGATACCGGCACAAGGACATCCCGTTCACCCAGCCGCTCCGCAGAGCCGGCAAAACCAGCAATAATTTTTACCGCCTGTTCGATGCGGCCATGCTCAGCTTTACGTCCTATACGAAGGCGGGGATGCGGATCTGCACGCTGCTGGGGCTGGGCTTTGCGTTTGTCTTCTTTGTCATTGCGGTCATTTACCTGATTCTGAAGCTGACCAACTGGTACGGATTTCAGGCCGGTATGGCGCCGATTGTGATTGCAACCTGCTTCCTAGGGTCGATTCAGCTGTTCTTCATCGGTCTTCTGGGAGAGTATGTCATGAGCGTGAACAACCGGGTCCGCCACCGCCCGCTGGTTGTGGAGGAGGAGCGGTACAACTTCGGATCCGGGGCGGAAGAGCGGCGCGAGGAGGAGAACCCCTGTGTCGCAAAGTCCGTACAGCTGGCTGATGCCGGCGGCACGGAGCCGTCCGACGAATCCTCGGGTGAAGCAATTCCGGGGAATCCGGCAGCCGGGGCGAACGAAGCGGAAGTGCCGCCTGTCGAAGACGTCGGCAGGATGCCGAAGGAGAACAGCCGGGAAGCCGGAACCGCCGGAGAAAAGAAGGCCGGAAAATCCGGCGGGATGGAAGAGAATAAGGACGGGAAGTCTGGAAAGAAATCCCATAAGGCAAAGAGAGGACAGGACAAGTCCTGAACGGAGGAGATTATGCCGGAGACAGCATCTGCGGGAGAACGGAAACGCCGGGGATCGGCCGATGCCGGCGTGGCAAAGGCGCTCGCCGAGATCCACCGCGGCCATCACATCATCCTGGACGAGGTGAAGAGAATCTGTGAGAAGCATCAGATCCAGTGGTTCCTGGAGAGCGGAACACTGCTGGGAGCGGTCCGGCACAAGAGTGCGATTCCCTGGGATGACGACGCAGACATCGCAATGCTGCGGGATGACTTTGAGAAGTTCCGCCGGGTCGTCCGGGAGGAAATGCGCCCCGGCTTCTTCTATGTGGAGCCGCAGGAACTGGACGGGGCGGTGTTTGACTTTGTCCCCCGCTTCGGCATCACCAATTCCGCGATCCGCCCGGATTCCGCGGAGGAGCAGTTCTACGGGCACGGCATCTACAATCACCTGCTGGTGGACATCTTCATCATTGACGATGTGTCGGATTTTTCCCTGAGCCATCTCTGGAGCCGGATGCTGATCACCGTTCTCTACGGGTTCGGGCTGGGGCACCGGTACCGGCTGAACTGGAGCCGCTACCAGGGCGTTTCCGGCGCGGTTGTCCGGGTGCTGGCGGCGATCGGACGGCACATCTCCCCGGAATGGATCATCCGGCACTACGAGCGGGTGTCCCGGCGGGAGCACGGGAAAAATGCAGCCAAGGGACAGGTCTACTACAGCAATTACCTGTTCCAGGACATTCCGCAGATTTATCGGATCAAATGGTTTGTTCCGCCGTCTTCGGTGATTCTCGACGATGAAATCTACCCCGGCCCGGGGGACTGGGATAAGTGCCTGTCCCTGCTGTACGGCGACTACATGACACCGCCGCCGGAGTCTGAGCGGCTTCAGCCGCACATTCAGCCGGCGTATGTCCGGATTCCGGAAAGCGTATCCGATTCCGGAATGGATACCCGGAGATAACGGCCGGGCATTGTTATCAGAAATCAGTACGACAGGTTAGTTTGCATAGAATATGACGATCGAATGATTGCAGAGGAGACGAACCGGTGGATGAAAACAGAAAAAGCGGGGTGAAGCGATTTACAGGGGATCTCCTGTACGGCATCGTCTCGCTGGTCACCATGAATGCCGTCCTCAGTCTCGGCGTATATCCCTACCTGCAGAGACAGCTCGGCGAGGCCGGCCAGGGCCGCATGCTTTTTTTTACAGCGCTGATGGGGCTGACCGCGTCGGCTGTCGGCTCGGGTATCAATTACGGCCGGATGAAAATGTCCACGGAGCACGAGACGCACAACGGCGACTATGACCGGTATCTTCTCGTCCTGGCGCTGATTTCCTGCGCGGTGGCCGTCATCGGCTACGCCGTCCGGGGGCAGGGGGCACAGGCAACCCTGCCGGGGATTTTTCTTTTGATTTTTGTCACTTCGGTCCGGTATTATGCGGATGTCGAGTTCCGGCTGACGATGAACTACCGGGGCTTCTTCTTTTATTATATGCTGATTGCGGCTGGTTATGCCGCCGGCATTTTCCTGTACCGGTTCACGAAGTCCTGGGTGGGCATCTTCCTGTGCGGAGAGTTCGCAGGTCTCGTCTATGTGTGCGTGAAGGGGTCCGTTTTCCGGCACCCCTTTGCGGCAAAGAGTGCCTTCTTCCGGCAGGACGCGAAGGCATGCACGGAACTTTCCGCCGCATACCTGATGTCGGATTTTGTCTCTTATGCAGACCGGCTCTGCCTGTCGCTGATCGCGGGGGATGTGGCGTCGGACTATTTCTATATCGCCAGTCTGGTCGGAAAGATGACGTCCCTCCTTTCCACGCCGCTCAACGGGGTGATCACGGGACATCTGGCCCACTATGACCGGAAGATCACAGGGAAGATGTTCGCGAAGATCTTCGGCGTGCTGTCTGCCCTGGCAGTCGGCATTGCGCTTCTGGCGATTCTGGGCTCGCACATCTTTGTCTGGCTGTTCTACCGGGAGCAGTATGAAGCGGTGCGCGGTCTCTTCGTGCTGGCGAACACCTCGCAGGTGTTTTTCTTTCTGGCCAATACCATGATGGTGGTTGTGCTCCGCTTTGCGCCGGCAAAGACGCAGATGATCCTCGGCGCGGTATACAGCGCGCTGTTCTTTGCGGCCGTTCTGCCCCTGATGTGGTTCTTCGGCCTTTACGGCGCGGCGTGGGGGCTGCTGATGATCAATATCTTCAAATATCTTCTGATCAGTGCGATGGGCTTTGCGGCACTGGGAAAGGATCCGAAAACCGATGGCAGGTAAAGTGAGGGTGCAGGCGGCCGGTCAGAGAAGAGCCGGACAGAGGAAAACATCGAAGATACCGGCATTCCGTTTGCTGGTGGAGAAACTTCGGAATCTCCGCGGGTGGGATCTGGCGGACGGAATCCTTTTTGCCGCACTGGCAGTGCTCAGCTTTTTCTGCTTCCAGCAGAGAGATCTGATGCACACGGTCGGCTGCAGTGTGGGATATCTGAACGGGCACTTTGCGGATTTCTATGACTACTGCGGAACGTTCGGCATCCATCCGAGCTATCTGCCTTCCGTCTATCTCGTGTTTGCCGTGTGGAACATTCCCATGAAGCTGGCGGGGGTTCTCACGGTTCCGATGGAAGAGGGGCTCCCGGAGGCGGCGCTGCTCTGGTCGAAGGCGCTCCCGTGCATCGTGTACTTGTTCTCCGGAATCCTGATCCGGAACATCTGCATGGAGATCGGCATGGGGGAGAAAAAATCACACCTCTGTGCCTGGGCGTCCCTGACGATGCCGGTGGCCTTCTTTGATCAGTTCATCTTCGGCCAGTATGATATCTTCATGACAGTCTTTGTCCTGCTGGGACTGTACTGCTGGCTGAAGAAGGAAGATTTCTGGTTTGTGCTCTGGTTCGGCATCGCGGTGACGTTCAAATATACCGCGCTGGTGCTGTTCCTGCCGCTTCTTCTGCTCCGGCAGAAGAATATCTGGAAGATTCTGGCGTCGGCGGTTCTGCTTCTGATCCCGTTTGCCGTGGAATATCTCCTCTACCGCCACAGCGCAGGCTTCTCCTCCTATACGTTCGGCGTGGGGAGCGCCGGGGACAACCCGACGGGATATATCTTTCACTCCACCTATTACACGGGATTTCAGCTCAGCGGGAGGAAGATCCATGTCAGCCTGGTCGTGTTGGCATACGGTACTGTGCTGGGGTGGTCCTTTTTCACCGATCCGAAGAACCGGACGGAGGAGACAAAATGGGCGCTCTTCCTCTCCTGCCTGTCACTCTTTGTCCTGTTCGGCCTGGCAAAATGGCATCCGCAGTGGCTGCTTCTGGCAGTGCCCTTCTGGACGATCAGTGCGTTCATGACCAGACGGCCGAAAATCTACCTGGCCATTGATCTGCTGCTGATGATTTTCTTTGTGATGTACAACGCACAGACGATTCCCCGGAATGTGGACCAGGCGATGATCAACCACGGCGTGCTGGCAGGCCTGGTGAGCGGGGAGATCGGCACCCGCGTCATGATGAAGGATCTGATGGGCCAGCTCTCCGAAGACCTGCTGCTCTCCCTGATCACGATGATCATGCTGGTCTATGCGGTTTTCAAGCATCCGAAGTTCATGGCGGAGGATCTCTCTGAAATGGCAGAGCCCTGCAGGGGGTGGATCCGTTCCCGCTTTGTGCTGGGCGTGTGCTTCTTCATCCTTCCGGCCTTCTGGTGCCTGCGGCAGAGTCTGACCGGCCCGCAGCCCGGGTATGAGGTAACTTTTGACAGCGCGGATACGGCGCTGCCCTTGAACGAAACCGGGGATACCGTCTCACAGACCTTGATCTCCAAGGGGAACACGCTGGACCAGCTGCAGTTCCCGGTCCTTGTAAACGGGCGGATGAATGACGGCGTTCTGAAGCTCACGCTCAAAGACGGCGAGGGGACGGTGA
Organism: uncultured Lachnospiraceae bacterium; assembly: GCA_900315495.1. GTDB lineage: Bacteria > Bacillota > Clostridia > Lachnospirales > Lachnospiraceae > Anthropogastromicrobium. The sequence goes on along the minus strand of OMZJ01000103.1, from coordinate 489 downwards.
TTTTTGAGCAGGACTGGGAGACTGCGGATTTGGTGGACGGAGATCTCCTGAATGCGTATCTGGGCGGCATTCCAACGGAACCCGGGGAGAGGATTACCGCGGAAATTTCCGTGACGCGGGCGGATGCCGATTATGCGATGGCACTGCCGGCCCAGACCGTCCGCGGTACGGACATGGAGACCGCGGAGAGCGGCAGCGGCACGGACACGGAGCAGGAAAGCGATACAGGCACAGAGAAGCCGGACAGCCGCACGGACGCAGACAAAGCGGAAGGCGGGAAAGACGCGGAACAGGCGGACAGCAGCGGGAATGCAGAGAAGACAAAGGTCAACGGAAAAACCGTTGACGGTATCCGTCTGGCCATGACTCTGTATCAATATTGATCGCTGATCAACAGGAAACAGCGAAAACACTGCCGGAATGAACAGAGACTTCGCAGGATCCGAAAGGCCTGAAAGACGAGTCAATTCCGAAAGATCTGAAATCCGA
>OMZJ01000160.1 GCA_900315495.1 uncultured Lachnospiraceae bacterium | reverse complement strand
CGCGGCGATATCTTCCATGCGCGCACCGATCGTGTCAATGCGCATATTGATTCGCCGATCGCCGATCAGGCCGACGGTGCCTTCGACGATCCACGTTTCTTTGCCGTCTTTTTCCATGGAGAAATTATCGACCGTAACGCCGTCAAGTCCGCCGCCCGCCTTGATGACCAGGCTGTCAAACGGCTGCTTGAAAAGTGTACCGCGGTTGGCCGAAAGGTCAAGGTCGAGATGCGGATCGCTGATATCCCCCCGAAGCGTTCCCTTGAAATCGCCGAGCCCCGTAATATCGGCCTCCGGGATGACATGACGCACCAGCGAAAGGTCAACATGGCCGCCGTAGAACGCAAAGTCCATCTGACTGCCGCTCGTAATTTTCCCTTCGACGCCGAGCGTCGTCCGGTTCGGCAGGCGCGCGCTCAAATAATCGACAGTCACGTTGTCGCCCTGAACGGCAAACGACGTACTGAGTCCTTCGATCGGCAGACCTTTATAGTTTGCATTGGCGAGCGAAGCGCTGCCGTAAGCCTGAATCGTGTTAACATCCGTTCCCGTCCCGCTGAGTCCGACGTCAAACGAAGCCAGTCCGCTGACACCGTCCAGCTGATCGGACGGAATGACGTCCGCAACGGACGTGAGATCGACACCCTGCCCCTTGAGGTGCGCCGTATACGCGAGATTCGACGCCGAAATGACGCCCTCGCCGTTTACCGTGCCGCCGAGCGTCTGCACGCTGAGATTGCTGATATACGCCGTCTGATCGGCAAAGCGGATATGCGCCGCGGCGTCCGTAAAGGAAACACCCATGACTTCGCCCGAAGGAACCTCGACATCGCCTTCGACGGACGGATTTGTTGCGGAACCCGTGACATGAGCCGTCACGGCCGCGGCGCCGGCGTAAGGAATATTCGTCAAAATCTGCGCCGGGTCAACCGCATCGGAACTGATGCGCAGATCGAGATACGGCGTCCCCGTATCGTACCAGATGCGCCCTTCGGCATGAAGCGGCTGCTCATTTGCCTTGACGTCAGCCGCAAGGATGATTTCCTGATCCGTAAAAGAAGCCTTGCCCGCAAGATCCGTGACGTCAATACCGCGCACCGTTGCCGCGCCGTCCGAAATGACGGCACTTCCTGTATAGGAGAGCATGCCCTGATGACTCAGAATCGTCATGTCAACGCTGTCTAAGTGACCGCTTACCGGCGTAATCGCCTCGGGGAGCGTCCCTTCCGGGATCAGCGGCACATAATTCATGAGATCGGCATCCGATACCTGGATATGCGCGACCTGTTTTTCTTTCGTAACCGAGCCCGTCACTTTGACCGCTGCGCCCTGATTCGTGCCGGACGCGTCGAGTTTCCAGACGGGGTAATCCGCAAAGTCCACCGTCCCCGCGGCATCGTCGAGCGTCAGGTCCTGACCTTTATAATGCAGCGTCAGACGGTTGCCCTCACCGGCGAGGATGACACGCCCCGTAAACGAATTGCCCGAGGAGCTCGACGTCTGAATATCCTCGATATTCCAGCTGCCGTCCTCGCGCTGGGTCAGTACGCCTTCGACGCCCGAAAGCGTCACCGTGTCAACGGCTTCGGCCGGGGAAAGATCCCGAAGCGCAGAAAACAGGCGGCAACTGACTACCGCCTTGTCGGCCTTGGCTACCAGCTCCGCCTGTTTATCGTAAACAGCTACGTTATGTACTTCGATTTCATGTAGAGAATTGACCTGAACCTTGCCGATGTCAACCGGCACGCCGAGTGTATCCCCGATGGCAGTTGCCGACGTCTCCGCGACGCGGTCCATGAAAGCAGACGTCTGCACGGCATAACGACAGACGCCGACGAGCAGCAGAAAGACGGCGCATAGGGCGCCCAAGATAAATCCGATCCGCTTCTTGTTTTTCATGATAAACCACTCCCGGGGATTTGATCCGGCCGAGGCCGGTTTTTATTTGGCCAGTTCGTCGGCCACTTTCTGACTTTCGGCGGCGGCATTTTCCGCTGCCTGAGCCGTCTCGGTTTCTACAGCTTTTGCGGCCTCGTCTTTTGCGACGGTTTTGACGTCAGGTACGGCCGTTTCGGTCGTCGTCTGTGCTTCGCGGCGTGCAAGGTCCTTCGTCTCAAAGACGGCATCGTCGGACAGTCTGCCTGCCTCGCGGGCTTTGACATACGTCTTTCCGGCTGTCTCGGCTTCCGTGTATTTCACGACGTCGAGATCAACGGGGATACCCATTGCCTTATCAAGCGAAGCCTTGCTCGTATTGTAGTTGTACAGTGCCGTATAGTAGTTCGTGCGGGCTTCCGTCAACTTTTCCTCGGCGTCCATGACGTCAAGGTTCGTGCCGACACCGGCGCTGTAACGGACCTGCGCGATTTTATAATCCTCTTCGGCGCGCGCTACGGCGACCTGCGTCGTCAAAATGTTGCGCTCGGCGGCCTGAAGGTTCAGATACGCCGTACGCACGTCAAGCTGAATCTGTTCATCCGTCTGTGCCTTGGCTTCCTGTGCTTTGAGGAGCTTTGCCTTGGCCTGGTTGACCTTCGATGACGTTACGCCGTTGTCGAAGAAATCCCAGCCGGCGCTGATACCTGCAGACCACGCATCTTTGCTCGT
>OMZJ01000105.1 GCA_900315495.1 uncultured Lachnospiraceae bacterium | reverse complement strand
CGTCCTCCTTCCATGTAAGCCGCACGTCCAACGGCGTCTATTCCGTGACGGCAGGCAACGCGCCGTTCTGGCAGAAGGCCTTTACCCCGCGAGTGATCATCCCGATGATCATCATCATGGTGGTCTTCCTCCTCTTCTGCTTCGTCTCCTACCGGGCGCAGAAGAAAAACCGGGAGGCAAACGCCGAAAAAGAAGCGGCTCAGGCCGAAGCGGAGAAGAAGAAGGCGGAAGAAGCGGAAGCCCGGATGAAAGAGAAGCCCGAAAAGAAAAAGCTGTCGGAACTCGAGCAGGCAAAGCAGGAAGCTGCCCGCCGGAAAGCCGTCGGCATGGAATCCGCAAAAGAGAAATACGCGGGGAAAACGCCGGCTGCGCCCGACGAGAAACAGGCAGTAGAAAGCCATACGGGCGCGGAACCGGAAGCACAAACAAAATCTTCGCAGAACCAGCCGCCAAAGCGCAGGTCCCTCGCGGAGCGCGCCAACATCGGAAGCCTCGGCGGCGACGATGAAATCACCCCGCAGCACAAAGACAGCGGCAATCAGGAGTAACCGCTCCGAAACTCCGGCACACAATGCAGTGTGCCGGAGTATTTTTCACCGCGCCGGAGCTTTTCACTGTGCAGGAGCTTTGCACTGTACCGGAGCATTGCACTCTGCCAGGATTTTGCATCCGGGTCAGGAGGGCTCCTGTTTTCCGGTTCGGGTCGGCTCTTTAGAAACCTCCAGCCGGGATCTGCTTTCCGGCTATGAGTTTGACAACTGTTATTTCAATTTTTTTACCTTTCTGCTATGATAGGGAATGCCGGCCGGCTCACGATTCCTCTGTGGGCATCCGCGGCAGAATGGAGATTATTCATTTATGGAAAAGATCGGACTTGTTGTAGAGGGCGGCGGCATGAAATGCGCCTACTCCTCCGGGATTCTGGACTGCTTTCTGGACGATCAGATCCGCTTTGACTATATTATCGGCGTGTCGGCGGGCAGTTCCAGCGCGGCTTCCTATGCTGCGGGACAGCGCGGCCGCAATATTCGCTTCTACACGACCCATACCACGGAGAAGGGATATTTTGGCTTTGACAGTTTCCTGAAAACCGGCGACCTGTTCGGTCTGGACTACATCTATTCGACTCTCACCAATTCGGACGGCGCCGACCCGATCGACTATCCCGCCATTGTGCGGAATCCGGCCGAACTGGTGGCAGTCGCCACCGACGCGCGGACCGGCCTGCCGCACTATTTCACCAAGAAAGACATCTCCCAGGACCACTATGAGGTGTTCAAGGCCTCCTGTGCGCTTCCCGCCGCCTGCCGTCCCCGTTTCATCAACGGCGTTCCGTATTTTGACGGCGGCATCTCGGATGCCATTCCCGCCGATCACGCCCTGAGGGAGGGCGGCTGCAGCCGGGTGGTCGTAATCCTGACCAAGCCGCGCGACTTCGTCAAGCAGCCGGAGAAATTCCGCCCGTTCTACAGCGTGCGCTGCGCGAAGTATCCGAAAGTCGTCGAGATGCTCAACAACCGCCATATCATCTACACAGCGGAGCAGAAACGGATCTTCGAGCTGGAGAAGGAGGGAAAGGCCTTTCTCTTCGCCCCCAGCGAGCACCTTGCCATGGACACCTATTCCATGGATATCGAGGCCAACAAGAAGCTCTATCAGCTCGGATTCCACGATTACGCCGCCCAGAAGGCGGATCTGCTGCGCTTCCTCGGCCTTCCTACGCCGGATGCAGAGGAAGACAGAAAAGCGTGATACCGAGGAAACGATCCAAGCGAAAGCTGAAGCCGAGATAACCGATCCCGAAAAAAACGTGACTGCAGAAGTCCGGTGCGCCTGCCGTACAGAATTGATAACCCGGGAAGCATAAAATATCTGTCAGATGCGAACGCTCCACGCGAAGCACCCTCTGCGGGCGCCTCGGCGTGGAGCGTTCTTTGATACAATCCTCTCTGTCAGGGATTGACCGGTACGTCCGCTGAAATTTTCCAGCTGCCGTCTTCGATCTTCATGGGGATCGTCATCTCTTCTGTGGTAACGCCTGTTCCGTCTGCATATTCGCTGAGATAACTGTCCGACAGATCCTGCGTCAGTGTCACATCCACTTCACAGGTGTCATCTGTTAGGTAGTCAATGTCATTCACCTGAATGGTATATTTTGGCGCCTGGCCCTGACCGGCCAGGATTCCGCCAAGGCCATTGCCCAGATTCACAAGGTCGTTCAGGCTGACCCCATCCATGGCATCGCCCAGCAGAGAATCCAGCACGCCCATCCCGCCGCTGTATAAGTCCTGCATCTGACTGTCATAGCACGATAAAACCGCATCCATGTCCATCTCATTCAGGCCTTTTTCCAGCTTTTGGATGGTATCCTCCGGCCTGGGCTCCGTTCTTTTCTGAACCGTCCATACGATAGTCACTGTCAGACTGACGCCGATGGCAATCAGAATTCCGGGCACAAGCCCTCTGAACAATCCTGCCTTTTTCTTCCTTCCTGCGGCATAGGGGGCTGGTCTGTACCCATACCCGTGCATCGTATTCTGACGCGAAACCTCCCTCTGCCGGTCTGCATCCGGGTGATTTGGAACCGCTCGGTATGGCTGGGTCCGAACTGGCGGTCGGTCATGTAAAGCGCTTTCCTGCGCACCGGCTTCCTGCTTCTTTTCTGCTTCATCCTTCCGGCGATATGGCAGCGGATGACCGCAGTGCGGGCAGAAATTCCCGCCTTCCGACAGTTTGTTTCCACAATAGGGACAGAACATCTTTTTCCTTTCCTCCTGTATCATCCAGGGAAAATACCATGTGAAACAGCATTCACGGCTCTGCCAGTCTGTGAAAATTCCGGTCTTTTCCGTCACTCTTTGGGAATCAGATTGTCCTGAATGTTGTAGCTTAGTTTATAGTAATTCACAACCGCATCATCCAGATCGCTTGCACTCTCAAATCCATTTGCTCCATGTTCCGCAGAATTCTCATTGTAGGAACGGAAGAATTTATTATCATTAAAATTCAAGGTTCCATCCATATTCCGGGTCACATTCTCCAGCGCAATATAATTATAGAAAGTGAAGGGCTGATCGTCAACGCTGACTGCGCTGATTTCGTAGACGATAAATACAATATTCGCATCTCCTTCCGCAGCATTCTCTTTGCGGGAGCAGATGATATTTCCAATATAGCTTGCGTTACTATACACGTTGTGAACGTATCCACCCAATACATACCGCATCTCATCCTGCAGATGACTTCCGGCCTTTTCCTGCATAGCGGTCAGTTCATTGTCAAACAGGACCTCATCTGCAGTGATATAGGAACTCAGGCCGCTGACATCGAACGTTTTCAACATGAGGCTTTCATCAATCACGACATTATAATCATTTTCGAGATCTTCGATCGACGAGTCATAATATGGTTTTGCCGTCACCGTAACGGTGTCCCCATTGGCAAGTCCCTCTGTCCTGTCTGCTTCAAATGTCAGGTAATCGCGATACGGGCTGCCGTCGCTGTTAATGTTGATCTCGCCGTCCGGGGAGATCCCGGTAAATACCACATCCACCCCTGTGAACGGGTCGACGACTTCCCGATCCTCCAGTCCATCGACAATATATTCCTGTTCCATTGTCTTAAAAGCAACACCCTGTTCCTTTGCCGCCCGGTCTTTGCTGTCATCGCTTTTGTAGGAAGCCGTGACCGTCACGATGTCCCCGTTTGCAAGATCCGTATCTTTGTCCAGTTCGTAATCGAGGTAGTCTGTGTAAGGGCAGTCCGAGAGGGAAATGGATGCCTGGCCAACAGAAGATGCTCCCCAAGTCGTGACTTCCACATTTTCGAACGCATCAACCTCCGTAATCGCATCCAGTCCTGCTGCCTGAAAAGATTCCGCGGTACTGCTGACCTTCACACCATATCCCGACAGTGCTGCAGCGCTGTCCGCTGAGATCGAAACCGTCACCTCATCCCCGTTCGCCAGGCTGTCAGTGCGATCTGCCGCTGCTGTGACGCACTCATTCAGGAAAGCGCGGGCAATCCGCCGGGTCAGTTCCCGAATATCGTCTCCGCTGTTCTCATCGGCATCTTCCTCATCCGACTGAATGGCATCATGCGCAGCACCGCGGTGAACCAGTCGTTCGATCAGTGCGTCCCGGATAAAGTATTTCGCATTTTTCTTGGCAAATTGATCCGCATCCAGAGATACTTCCGCCGTGCCATATCCATCATATCCGTCAAAGGTTACTGCAGCGGCCTGGTCCAGTGATATTTCCGGATGATATGTCAGGAGGAAGATTCCGGCGGCGACGATCAGACCGCAGAAGATCAACAGTACCGTAATCAGGATTCTTTTCCAGAGTTTTCCTTTTTTCCGATTGGAAGACCTGTGAACCGTATTCTGCGCCGCCTGAGATGCCTGTGTTTCGCCTGTTCGCTGCTTCTCTTTGGAAGGCGCCTCGTTCTGCACTTCTTCCTGTATTCCCTCTGATGGATCTTCTGTTTCCTGTCTAGCTCCGCAATACGGGCAATAGCGCGCGTTCTCCTCTATCTCTCTTCCACAATTGCTGCAATACATTTCTCCAACCCCCTGCTTTTACTCCTGCGGATGTTTTCAATACAGATACTTCCTGACCAGACGTCAGAAAATGAGATTCCTTTCTAGTAAAAACCGGGACACTTTCGAAGGGTGTCCCGGCTTATTGGATGGATGACCGGAACTGGCAGATCCTTACACCACAGCTTCACCAGTTTCTCTCGTCATTCAATACAGCTTCCTGTGTTCATTGCTGTCACCGTTGTGCGGACTGCGGTGATCGCTGTCATCATAACCCCGCATATGCGGATCCTGGCGTCTGTAATTCTGCATATACTGATACATTTCCATACGGCCTTTCCGTACCGAAGCTTTGTGTGAGTCGACGATTGTCCGAATAAAGATGACAATAGCCATAACAATTTCACTGATCATGAAAATGAGCGGATAAACAACGGCATCGGACAAATCATTCTGCGAATATGCTTCGAATCCTGCTAACTGAAGTGCTGCAGCGATATTCATTAAAATCAGGAAAAGCAGTCCGAAAATCCACAATGTGGTATTCTGCTTCATATTTCCCCTTATTATCAGGAAAGCAAACAATGCCAGAAGCAAAGAAATCACCACGATCATCGCAATGCCGCCTGCACTCTCGTCTCTCTGATATATTGAAATCATTCCGATCAGATTCAGTGCTTTCGGGAGCCCAATATGTCCTCCCGTGGCATAACTATAAAAGGAATCCCCAAGATCATTGAGTGTGGAAGCTCCTTTCGACATAAAATCAAAAGGAATAAAAATCGCAGCAATGGCCAGTATAACTGTCAGAATACATAATACACGATCTGTTTTCCGCTCTGTGATTTTAAAATCCGGTTGTTTTCCAGTGGTTCCATTGCCATATCCTGACGGCGGAAAACCTTCTGTAACCGGCATTCTGGTATGCGTATAAGACCCTGTTTCCGTCTGATCGCGCGGCGGAACCGGCATAACCCGGATCGGTGCTCCGCAGAATCGGCAGAATTTGCTCGATGCACTGTTTTCTTTTCCACATCTGGTGCAATAGATTTTACCCTCGTCCATACTGTGCTCCCTCACTCGTGAAATTTCTGCTCATCTGTCATATTTAGTTACAGGTCTGTCGACATCGGGGTCTGGTTTTCTTCACCCTGTGCTGTTTCCTCCGCATCCTCTTTCGGCGGTTCCGATACCGGATGGGTATCCGATTCCATTGAAGGCGTCACAGATGAATCCAGATTCTCTCCCTGCTGCTCCTGAACCGCTGTGTCCTCGTCAGATTGTTTCGAAACCTCTTCTAAATCGCCATCCGCAGAAAAATCCTGCTGTCTGCTGCCGCATTCCGGGCAGAACAGAGAATCTGCCGGAATGGCTTTACCGCAGTTGACGCAGTATTTCATTGCGGAAGGCTGCGTGACCGCCGATCTGGGAATTTTACTACCGCACCTCGGGCAGAAAAGGGAATCGGATGGGATCCCTGCCCCACACTGCGGGCATTGTATCTGACCGCCTTCCTGACTTGCTGCTCTGGTCTGCCTGGCCGCAGCGGCGGCTTCCATTGCCGCAATACGCGTTTGATATTTTTCTATGGCAGCCTCATGCTGCTGAATATCCTGGATTTCTTCGGGAAATTCCGGTGATCGATCGTTCTTATGTGCCTGATAATATTTCTGTCCGAGGGAAAAATAATCCGTTTTGATTTTCCTCTCCTCTGCACCGATCTGTGATTTCAAAGCACTCATTTCGGTCATATCTTTTGCTCCTGATGCAAGTTGATTCCCTTTTTCCACAAATTTTCGTTTTATGTCTTCAAGATTCATACGATTTCCTCCTCCGGAAGAGTTCTCCGTTCTTCCAGTGTTCATAGATCAGAAGTCTATAAAATAATGCTACCATATAATTATATATGGAAATTCGCCCGTATTACCGATATGACATATAATTGGACAGATTTTTTTGAAAACGTGCAGAGATTATCGCTCGCTGCTGACTGTTTTCTGTCCTGAAACCCGCTCCCAGAGTTCTCTCAGCACCGGCAGAGACACTGTCTGCCCGGCTTGGTTGAAAAAATGCTGTCCCGCTAGTTCGTCGGTATAATCGGATAATAGATAGGCAGCAATCACAGGCGATCCTCCCCTCTCCGCCGGACTCTGCATATGGCAAACAGTGGGGATGAGCTCCGCCGACTGGATAGATGTACCGTCATTCGTTTTGACGATGACCACCTCTGCCAGCCCGCCGAGAACAGTGTTAGGCTCCATCTGTGCGGATACCAGATTGCCCAGGCTGTAATAGACAACCGATGTCCTGCCGCTGCCTGCAGTGACGGTTTCCATCGGTTCCACACAGTGGGGATGTGTTCCGATGATCAGGTCTGCTCCGGCTGCGGTCAGTTCCCGGGCGGTCTCCTTCTGCTCTTCGGTCGGTGTCTCCCGGTATTCCGTACCCATGTGCAGAAAAACGATGCTGAAATCCGCGTTCTTTTCTGCTGTGCAAAGATCCTGTATCAGTTTTTCCTTTCTGTCCAGAAGGTCAATCCGGTAAGCCTGGTCCGCCGGCAGGACGGCACGCCCGGTTCCGGCACTGTAATTGAACAGCGCAAAGCGGATTCCGTTCTTTTCCACATAATTGATCTGTTCGCTGTCCTGCAGGGATGCATGTATGCCGAGCAGCACTGCATCCGGATATTTCTGCCAGAACCGAATGGTATCCGAAATTCCTGTGACGCCTTTGTCGAAAGCGTGATTATTTGCTGATGTGATGATGTTGAACCCGGCATCATGCAGATCGTCGCCGATCACATCCGGGGTACCGAAAAAAGGGAAAGAGCTCCGCTGCTCTGGGTCGTGTACCAGAATTGTTTCTTCGTTTACCGCAGCCAGATCGTATGTCTGGATTTCCTTTTGAATCGGCTTGTACAGCCCGCTGAAATCAAAGGTATTCGAGGCCGCATCATACGCGGCATTGTAGATGGTGTCCGAAATCAGGTTGTCACCGGCGGCCAGAAACCGCACCACACGGGATTCCGCCGGCGCCGGGCTGCCTGTCTCAAATGTTTCTTCCCCGGGTTCCGCCTCTGTTTTGAAAAGGCCAAACCCGCCCCATGCCCAGACGGATGCCGAACCATCCGGTCTGGTGAGGCGGATTGCCTGTCCTGCAGCATCGGTCCTCTCCTTCAGGGAAATCTCTGCTGCCTTTTCCCCGATGGCGGAGGAACACCACCAGGGCACAATTTCTCCATTGACCATCGTGTAAATAAAAATATGCTGGGAAAAGTGCCGGATGTCATTTTTCTCCCAGAACGGGTGGGACGTCCCATAGCTACCCCGCTTCCAGAGAAGGAAAATGATCTCCTCCAGCCCGTCTCCGTCCAGATCGCCGGCCAGTACATCGGACACTTTCCATCCCCGCCGCGACCGGAAAATCTCTTCCGATCCATCGAAAATACGGACAGCACGATTCTTCAGTACCACGCGGACCTGCACGGTTTTCCCGGTCCCCGCCTGTACTCCGCCGGTTTCTGTACGGACCGACTCGACTGTCTCCCCGAAACCGAATTCTGTATACACGTCTGCTGAGGAGCGGTCCCGCAGGACAGCCATGATGTCTCTCTGCTGCCACTGTGTCCAGCGCGGAAGAAACACGCCTTCCCGGTAAAGAAACAGAAGAGCGCCGGCCGCCGCTGCCAGAAGCAGGGCGGCCAGAAGGATCTTTCTCTTATTCGTTTTTTCTTTCATAAACAAATTAAGGCTTTGACGTATCGTTCTGAGATTTCCGATCCGGAGTTCTCTTAATCCTGCTCAGTAAAATCCGAAATCCAGTCTTCCATCGGCGGTGCATTATCCTCAAAAGTGAACTGATCCACAGGCTGAATGCCAAGCATCTGGCACCACTGTGCATCCGTCAGGCGATCCGAGGAAGGCTGTGTAAACTGATAGAAGGAGTACACCGGACCGCTGGCAAGCACCAACTGCCCATCCAGGGGGACAACAACAGTCATCCACAACGCCCTGCCGGTGCCAAGTTCCAGGCATACCCCGCTACTGCTGGAGGCAACGTCCGTCACCATCGCAGCCGGATACAGCATTGTCGTCATTTCTTCGTCGCTGGCATCCGCCTCTGCCTGATGCGCCTGCTGCCAGAAATGCTCGAGCTGTGCGCCGAAGCTGCGGATCAGCTCAAACTCCTCATCCGAGGGAAGTTCACCGCACAGCTCTTTCTCCGATATGGTGATCAGCTGGTCACACAGCGAGGAGAGAATCGACAAATCCTGCGCCTGGCTGTCCGACAGGATGCCGAACTGAGACAATCCGGCTGACGTTGCATCGGTCAGATCCTTCAATCTGGCATACAGTTTCGGCACAGGCTCCACATAGCCTCGGTCATCTACTTTCTCGGGAAGTTCGCCGCCCGCCTCGGACATGAACTGTTTTCCGTACAGCACTGTGTCATGCTTGAGTTCCGTGTAGCTTCCCAGAAAGGTTGCCAGCTCTTTTCTGCCCCATGCGTCGGTCTGCATGAAGACAGGATACCCCTCTCCTACTGGTTCAAGAAGCGGCTGCAGAGTGTACATCCATTCACTGGAAAGGGAACTTTTCCATGTGGATTCGTCTCTGGAGGAAGTTTCATCCCGCAGTGCCTGCATATGAACGGTATATTTTGCAAATGCGCCCGCACCGCGGGCTGTCACAAGCTGCAGCGCCGCATCGGACCCCATTGCAGCAGGCACATCCAGGGCATCCGGAAGGAGCCGGACATTGCCGGATGCGTCGGTTCCGACCGCATTGCCGGCAAGCTTCGTGAAAATCTCCTCGTCAAAGGAATACCGCTGTCCCATGAAACGATATCCTTTTTCCTGTTCTGAATCATCCGTCCCGGCCAGAGAAGAAATTTTCGGTGCCGGCATGACTTCCGCCGCCGCAAGAAATTTCATCCAGGCCTCCTCGTTTCCGATCAGACTCTCCGCTGACGAATTCTCCCCGTAAATGGCGTTCGCAATCGGCTTATACTCATAGTAAGAGAGATCATCTGATTCCCCGGCAAAAAAGGACGTAATTTCATAGATCTGCTCCCAGACCGGCGCTGTGTCCTGATCCAGTGCCAGCGTCATCAACAGCGCACTCCTGGACAGCTCCTCATCCTTCACTGAAAAGCCAATTCGGCCATACCACATCATCGCTCGGAAATACGACCGGAGATCGTCGTTCTCATCATAATACCCGCGCGGTTTATACTGAGAATAATCCTCCGAATACTCACCATTTCCTCGATCCATCAGCGGCGAAACCTGGATGCCGGAGGCGTTTTGAATCAGCGCCAGCTCTTCTGCGGTAACATCAGCAATGTCCGCTGGAACCGCTGTACCGCTATCCAGAAGAGACGCGCCGATGGCAAAAAACGCCGTGTTTCTCCTGGCTGCACTCTCCCACTCGGTACCTACGAGCGCATCGTACTGCTGACTGCTCTTTGTCAGCATCTGCCGGCTCAGATCCAGCAGCATTCCCCGCAGGTTGTTCTGTTCCACCGTTTTCTGCAGGTAGGAGAAGTACAGATGATACGTGTGCATCATGGAATCCGAGGTAATGAAATTCCGACAATAGTTATATCGGTTTGTTTCATATATTTCATAAAATTCATTGGCTCCGCCTCTCCCTTCCACTATAAATCCGTTCAACGCCAGCATGGAGGGATCCGAAATATATAAATTTTCTGTTCCGGACACATTGCCAAGGTCTGCATCAATCGTATACGGCGGAACCTGTGCTGCTGCATCCACCGATGCCGGGGTGATCAAAGACATAAAGGAAGACCGGGCCAGCGCCGCAATGGTATTGCCGTCGATAATCACACTCTGTCCTTCGCCTGCCCGGATTCCGGTATCCTCGCTGCCATCGATAACGGCACCCGCATTGTCTCCAGCCCCGGCAGCCACCGCCGCATTCTGGTCTGCATCTGTCCCAGAATCCGCATTCTGCGCAGCAACATCCGATGTTTTGCTGTCTGTCGTCTGCCCCTTTTGGATGCCAATCAGTTTTAGCACCTTCTCACCGCCTCTGACTGCAGCAGAACCTAGCTGAGCAGCTTTTTCTGAAATGCTGATTCCACCGTAGAATTCGGCAAATGCACATCCCCCGCCGGCAGCAGCTGCTATCATTACAGAGACAACTGCCGTTTTTGCCCATATGGGAATTCTCTTTTTTTTATTTGCATTTTTCCTTGGTGCCTGCACTTGTGAGCTGGGGACGTGACTGCCAGCAGAATCCAGCTCTCCTATTCTCAGATCTTTTCCGCAGTATGGACAGAAACTGCATCCTTCACCAATTTCTTTCCCACAGTATTTACAATACATTGAATTTCCTTTCATCCTCCCATGAGTCAATGCTGACCTTGATTTCGATGATGGTTACTTCAGTGAAATTCCTCCCCTGTCTCCCGTGCTGTCAGAGACCGATCAGAATGAACCGGATTTATCAGCCTTATATGTTCCTTCTACTATTTTTTCTCTGTTCTGCAGAAAGGAAAGCTCTCCGCTCTTGGAATGATAAATCACCTCGACCTGCGTATCCGTCTTGTACCACGGTATTTTATCTCCGGCAAATATTACAGTGGCACGCAAGAATACGAATGAAGTTTCTTCCGCTGTTTCAATACTGATTGGATCTGGGCTTATTTCCGTTGAAGAGATACAGCCCCCATTCATTATCGATTCCCTCGATGCCATCCATGCAGTTCCTGCTCCATACCTGTCTGACATCTGGTTTAACCATCTGTGTATCCTTACCATCATAAAAATACAAATCGCCCTCAGAGATATACAGCAGGCCGGATTTGGCGATCCGGATATACCGGGTAACATGGTCGGCAATCCGCGTTTTTTCGCCCTGGCTGTCAATCATCGTCAGCTCATAACCACTCTCATCTGGATAGCCGGTCTCGCTGTTAAAGTTCATATCAACGAATAATACTCCATCGCTGTACAGAACAGCCGACCAGCAAGTGATATCTTCTGCCAGACAAGTGGTGATACCGTCCTTACAGGAATACAAATCGAAGTAATCGTAATTATTTCGTGTATGGATGTTTTTCTGATAGTAAAGTGTAGAATCCGCAATCTCAATGATTGGTGCATTTTCGTCGATCACTGAAAAGTCATAGACAACTCCGTCATGGACTTCGGCCATGTACAGGTTATCGTTGGTATCATTCATGTATACTTCATTGTCCGCAAATGAAAGTCCCGCCTTTGCACTGCCATAGGTCACAGCCGCATCCGCAGACATTTTACATGATGTGCCGTCCGGAAGAATAATATAATTTTCATCCGCATCATTTACGCTGAAAAGATCCTCCCCTCCTTCTGCAGAGACCAGATTTTCATTACTGTCCTTGCCAGAGAACATGTCTTCAGTATTATAGATAACCATAGTCCCCCATTCTTCTGCATCCAGGACCGTATCGTTCACGACTGTTACTGCGCCATTGGCAAAGCAGTACAACGTCTTGACCGGATAACCATTACCCGCATCAGCGTCTTCCACACTGCCATTCAGACTGAACTTCTTTCCGTTTTCGACAGTGTAATATATTCTTGGACCCGATCCATAATTCACAATGTCCGCATTTTCTGCTATTTTTTTCTCTCCCTTTTGAAAACCGACTACATACAGATCATCTGTGCCATCGTCTTCCCGCTCAGTGACTAAAATGTTCTCAAAATCGGTCACCTGATTCACAATACCTGTGACATGAGAGGCCAGGATAACCGGATTTTCGATATCGTCGACGGATACGCCATAGAGATCATATCCACGATAAGTCTCCGCTGTAATATCAGGGTCATATATTGAATATGAATATATGATCTTGTCACCTGCATCATTCACATGGCAATCGTATGAGCTTTCCGCCAGCAGAACCGATTCCCTGCCATCAAAATAATAAAGCGCAGAGCCTTGTTCAGGAGCATATTTTTCATATGCTATTGCATTATCTTTGAGGAAATTGAACCTAAAAATGACATTGTCATCTATCTTTTGAATAAACTTCGCGTTTTCACTGGAATCCCCTTTCAGTTTTCCATACTCTGCACGACACAATGTTCCTGTTGTAACATCCTCATAAAATATCACATTTGTAAAGTAATAAATATACCTTCCATCCGGACTGAAACGCAGAAAGTCCGAATATGCGGTATCCGATTCAGTGGAAGCAATATCGATCGTACTGCCTGTTTTCAAATCGGGAATCATCTCATACTGGCCATTCGAAATACATATAAATGCATCCCTGTCATATGAACGGAAAAGCTTTATCTTCCAGCCGAAAACAGCGCAGACCATTAATGCGATAATCACTGTTGCTATGACAGCAATCCATTTTTTTCTGCCCCGCTTCCTTCTTCCCCGGGCAGTACCTGACCTCTTTCTGTTTGCACGGTTTTCGGCTGACCCGCGGATTTGCACTGGCGTTTTCTGCGCAGAAGATCTGCCGAAGTGATCGCTTTGTGTCCCTCTGTAAGCATCTTTCCAACCCTCCCAACTGTCTTCCTCCAGATCATCCTGGATGATACTCTCGATTCTTTTCCCGCAGGCACTGCAGAATCTGCTGCCATCGGGCAGTTTGGTACCACAATAAGGACAGTACATTTCTCTTTCCCCTCCCTTAATAGAATTGAGTATTCAGGTGTTCACCCAATGAAATGGAAGGCCGACCGAAAATGACTCTTTTCATCCGACCCAAACACTACTAAAAAATTGGAGTTTGCGGTAAGCGCTAAATTGCCAGCGTTTTTCCCCCAAGCGCTGGCAATGATACCCTTTGATGACGATTTTTCCACCTCAGCGATCCCGGTTTAAAACATTTTTCGGTTCCGATGGTCAGGCTGTCTTTTCATCATTACTGAGATCTTGTTGGGCAGGT
This sequence comes from uncultured Lachnospiraceae bacterium, assembly GCA_900315495.1. Lineage (GTDB taxonomy): Bacteria > Bacillota > Clostridia > Lachnospirales > Lachnospiraceae > Anthropogastromicrobium. The sequence continues at coordinate 9,154 of OMZJ01000105.1, read as the reverse complement.
TGATCGTATTGCCTTCACTCCCCGCGGATCAGATCCTTTTCCACACGGCGATTCTTTCAGTCCACAGTTCAGACCACTTTTCCTGAGATGAAACCTAGCCCTCCCGGTAATATCTCATCATTCCAGGTTTTCAATCTCGTACATCAAGTCCGAATCACTTAATTGATAAAGATCTTCTAAACTCATTTCGGACAGATCCACAGCATTTTTCCCGTCATATGGATTGTTCTTCTTTTCATCGATCACAAGATTCAGAGACATTCCACCCATATCTCCTGTGCTGTCAGAAAGCGATATGGATGAACCGGATTTGTCGGCCTTATATGTTCCATTCGCAATTTCTTCTCCATCCTGCCGAAGGGAAAACTCTCCGCTCTTTGAATGATAAATCACCTCGACCTTGGTATCCGGATCGCTCGGACTTGTGATTGTATAACTGACCGTTCCTTTATCCACAGTATATGCATCCAAAAGATTGTATTGGGAATTGATATCAAATCCTTCTCCTGTGACTACGATCTGCGTCTTGTACCACGGTATTTTATTTCCTGCAAATACTACAGTGGCAATGCCTCCCTTTCTGCCGGTCTGCACATCAATTCTGACGAGTCGGTCTTTATAAAGATAAAAATACACTTTCCCATTCAGGTTCTCCAAACCTTCCTCATCAAGCATCGCAAGAATATCATCACCATCTGCCGCGCTCAGGTCGATATCATCCGAGTCAATAGTGCTGAAAATATTCAGAACCTTGCGAATCTCTTCCATATTTTCCGACAGATAGTCAGCAATATCTTCCTTCGTAAAGGATGCTGAATAAACGCTGCATCGATGCATTTTCTCATCCAGCCGGATGTTCTGGCTCTTTTCCTTTTTCAGGTCCATACTTTTCAGCAGATCTAGCAGTTCTTTCCGTACATTTACCTTGGGGAAATCGGAAAGGACAGACATATCATCATGAATATCTGATATTTTCTGATCCAACTCATCCGTGTCAATGTCTGAATAATCATTGACATACTGTATCAGATTCGTTCCTGTCTTATCTGTTGTATATGGATATTTCACATCAAAACTGTTGTCCGCATCCGATGAACTGATGTATAAGTACGCATCGTCCAGCTTTAAACTTACCATCGTGGTATCATCATAGTCCCTGTAACTGCCGCTGAATGTATAGTCCTTCGGCAGGACAGTAAAATCACCATTAACGCTTTCAAATTCGGAAGGCAACGTATAATCGAATGACAAATGATAACTTCCATCCTTACAGATCTTGCTGAGAGAAGACAGTTTTTTCGTCAGATCATCTGCAACGAATGTTTTCCCCGCTGCCCTTGCGACTCTGATATACGGCTGTCCTAAATAAAAACGAATCCCAATGGCCAGAGCCGCCACTGCAATTCCTGAAATGATGAGCCCCTTGATCCCTCGATTTCTGATCTTTACGCCATTTCCGCTTAACACTTCTCTGTTATGCAGATGTCTACCGCTCTGCAATGGTCTTCCGGTCTGCGGATCGAAGCGGTATCCGCCGGCTTCTTCCGCCTTTCCAGCCCTCTGCAGCGGTTTCCCCGTCTGCGGATCAAAGTGGTATCCGCTGACCTCTTCCGGCTTTTCAGCCCTCTGCAGCGGTTTCCCTGTCTGCGGATCAAAGCGATATCCGCCGGCCTCTCCCGGCTTTCCAACCCTCTGCAGCGGTTTCCCGGTCTGCGGATCGTAACGGTACCCAGATGACTTGCTATAGGAAGAACGGCAAGAAAAATCTGTCTCATTTCCAGCCTTGTTTTGAACCGGAACTGGAGGTTTTTCCTCATAGACTGGTGCACCGGTATACCGATCATATCCGATTATTTTCCTGGTTCTTTCCTTTTTCTCATCTGCATTCGTATTTCTTTCTTCCTGCAGTATCTCCCCCATCTTTCACACCTCTTTCTCCCTGGAATGATTCCAGTCGATTGATCCCTTTTATAATCCAGGATGGCAATAATCACATTTGCGATCAGGATCACCTGATTTTTCTTTCGGCCAGCCTTCGAGCAGTTTTTTCCCGCATCTGGTTAAATCTGTTTTTTCCCGCAGTTGATTACCGATCTCACTGGAAAAACGTCATCACTGTTTCAACCCGTTGGTTTGCAGTTCGCTTCTTGCCGATCAATACTGATTGATGATGTCAATCATCTCATCGGAATGGTATAAATTTTCACCCGGGTCAGTCGTGTAAGAACTCGTATCGGGATCAAATTCAACACCATTCGATGGAGTGACGGCGCGCTGCGTATCAAACGCTTCGTTCAGCAGGTTCATGTATTCGGTCTCGGACGATACCTCCTCCCCATTCCACTCATAATGGTAAATCCCCATTCCAGCGGAATCCGTCTGTACGTTACCTGCAGCGTCATAAATACTGTAAGATCCGCTCACCTGCAAAACAAACTGACCGTTCTCATCGATCGCATAAATTTCATCTTCAAAGCTGGAGTGCAGTCCACCGCTGTGTCGAAAAATATTTTCTCCCTCAATATAGGAAAAACCACTTCCCCACATGGACAGTTCAGATAATTCCCCGTTATGATACGTGCAAAGAATGTCTCCCCCGCCCGACTGCAGTCTGTAGGAAAACAGCTCAGGTATACTGTCATTATTAACGTTGATCAGTGAATAGTATGCAGCAGGGTACATATTGTTCTGTTCATTGATATAACTGATATACGCCTGTTTCCATCCTGACGAATCGGAGGATGGATCGGATGATGTATTTACGGCGGTGCTTCCTCCATTTCCCGCATCTGCATTCTGGTCCAGCGCATACCCGCCGGCGCTGAGTTCGTCTTCTCTGGCGGCGAGAAGTTCTACATTCTTCTTTTCAATATCACTTAACAGACTCTCTGAGAAGCTGTCCGGATCGACTGTACCGGTATACCATGATTTGCTGTCAAAATAGTTTTGCAGCTCCTGCGAACGGAATCTTCGCCCATGACGGGCATAGATTTCATTTTTTGCGTAATTTACCTGCTGTGCCGTCAGGCTGCCGATATCTGCATCCGTCAGAAGCCGGTCATTGCTGTCCGGAAGAATATAATCACTTCCTTCAGCGGCAGCATTATCTGCCGGCTGTGCTCCTGACGTCGTCTGAACAGGTTGGCTCTGTAAAACACTCGTCTCTGTCTGTTGAATCTGTGCTTCGGTTCCCGCTGTTGTCTGATCCGGTTGATTTGCTGCTTCCGTCACAGTCTGAGACTCTGTCTCACTCACAGGCTGCGTTTCTGATTCCTCTTCGGCAGCAGATTCAAATGGTTCTGCTGCTTCAGAAGTATCCCGTTCCGTGATATTTTCCGTATTGTTTTCAATGGTTTCCCCATCAGACTTCCACCGTACGTTCCGGAGATTCGGACCGAACAATAAGATTCCCCCCACAACGACAGCCGCAGCCGCACATATAATTACTGCAGGAATTTTTGATCTGTGAGATCCGGACGGGATCGGATCTTCCCCCATATCTGCCGACCAATCAGAGTAAGGATCTTCCTCTTCCGGCGGATTATTTCCATAGTCCCCGCCGCCTTCATCTGATTCATCCGGAATATACGCATCATCCCGGAGCTCTTCCCGTTCATTTGTATCCGCAGGGGTAAGGCCGGTAGGCTGCCCGCAGTAAGGACAGAAAGAAACTCCGTCTGGTATTTTTTTTCCACAATGTGTGCAATACATTTCTCACAACCTCCTGCACCCGATATATCAGTCAGCATACACCACAGAGTCTCTGAGACCATACCTGATATGCATGATTGAAAAAAGATCCAACTGATCTTTTATATTATCAACCGGATCTTCTTATTCTGTAGATGTGGCAGGTAATTGGACAAATATTATTTCGTTATAAGCACGGTGTCATTGAGCATAAGCTTCCGCAGCACGGCAGTCTTTGTCTCTGATGGATCCTTCCCCTCATTCCTGATTTCGAATGATCTCATCCAACCGGTCCAGATTCTCCTGATTCAGTATATATGGCTCAAGCACTATTTCATCAGATGGGTTCGTTTTGTCAGAGATAAACGTCTGATATTCTGCGTCATCGAGGTATTCCGGTTCGGAATCACCGGCCGTATCTCCCACTTCCGAGTAAACCATATACAGAACACCGTTTCCATCCAGATCCTTTTCAAACGGAAACTGATTATAAACAGCCTCACTGCTGTTGTTCACATTCCATGAGGCAACACCCCAGACAGGCTGATATGAGTCCGTATCCTTTTGATATTGACTCGCATCGTATGGCCAGACCGGGCCTCCAAATGGTCCCTGATTATGGCTCGCGTCACATGTCAGATATCCGGTGCGGTAAAAATGCAGCGCCTTGTAGGTTCCCCCCTCTTCTGTTTCTAATGTGAATTGACCAGATTCCGGATGATAATCATAAATGTAAGAAACCATATCTGCATTGCAGCCATAACTCTGTGATATCAGCAATTCGTCTTTTCCATCCCCGTCAATATCACAGACTGCAAAATCCGCAAAGTTTCCATTCGGATCTGTTAAAGGCATCGAATATCCCTGTCGCCCATCCGGCAGAGTGTTTGTGTTCAGGAATACGGAAAGTGCATTTCTGAATGGTTCTATTTCAAATGATTTATCCACCTCCATACCGGATGTTTTTTCGCCCGCAGAAGATTGCGATGTTCCTGCAGTCCCGGCTGTTTCTGCCTCTGTGGGATTATTCTCGGAACTTGCTTCCTCATTTTGTTCGTATTCACAGATATAGCCGACGTTTCCGGTGAAATACGTCAGCCCGTCGATATGAAGCACATCATTTCTCTGGTCGTTCCAGGACCATCCCTGACCCTGCACATACCAGAGCATCAGGTACTGCTCGGTCTCTCCATCCAGCTGATCGCTGCGGGAAGGCTCACCCGGGTACCAGGCCGCGTATTCGAACGGCTCCCCGGTGACCCAGTGTCCGTAAGCTTCCGATCCGCGGATCGAGGTATAACCGCCGATCCACACGTACTTCAGGCCGGCGCTCTGTGCAAGCGCGGCCGCCTGCTGTTCCTCCTCCTCCGAGGTGATCGTGATCAGGTGTCCGCCTTTGGCAAGGCAGGCTTCGTTTGCCTCCTGCCACGTGACATCTGCCTTCACAATCTCGTACCAGGAATCATGGGGAACAGCCTCCACTGCCTTCGCCGGGGTAAAGGAAACATTGCCTGTAACTCCGCCCCTGCTGTCATCTTCCAGGACACAGGAAACCGTTCGGGCCGCCGTGGCATCTGCATTCGGATCGGAATCATATTCGATGCAGTACAGATCTTTCTGAGAGCCGTAAATTTCCTGCATGATCCCGCTCAGATCAGAGATGGCATCGATGTTCCAGTAATCTCCGCCGGTCTGCTCCGTGATATAGGTGAGCTCATCCGCATCCGCATCGGAGGTTCCGATAATATACACCGGAACATTCATCGTGCGGGATGCGGCAATGACATCATCCGCGGTCGCAGCACTGGAATTGTCCTCACCGTCTGTGAATCCAATGACGCATTTGGCTCCTTCCTGACGGCCTGCATTGGTGATCCCTGTAATGAGAGCATCATAGACTGCCGTATCTCCCTCTGTGCTCATGTTCTGAATGCCGTTGACCAGCAGGGAAAGATTATTCGTATAGGTGCACATATAGTAGACGTAGGTGTCAAAAGAGATCACTTCCGCGCGGTCGCCGACACTGAAATCGAGGCCGCTGACGAACTCCTGCATGATCTGCTGCATCTGCGGGAGATCATTCTCCATGCTGCTGGAGGTATCGGCGACAATGTCGATGTTCAGGCCTTCGTGTCCCTGCAGCTGCTGTATGCTTCGGACCGTCCGTTCGATGGCCGCGCCGCCGCTGATGGTTTCCACGATTCCGGCGGCCGGTGCCGTAAGGGTGACCGGAGATACGGCGTCATCCGAAAGGCTGTAATACATCCGGACGATCGGATATTCCGACACATCGCAAGAATAGAACTGCAGATTGTCCTTCTCAATCGTCTGCAGACGTTCCGAGAGTGACGCAAAATTGACCGGATCAAGATTTGCCAGTAAATTCTGCTCCTTCGCCGGTGTCGGTGTTTCTTCCGCGGTTGTCCCTGACGGAGTAGTTGCATCTGACTGCACCGTTGACGATACATCTGACGGAGTCGCCGTTTCTGGCTGCGCCGGCGAAGCTGCTTCCGCCGGGGCAGCTGTCTGGTTCTGCGCGGCTGCCGCGGTCTGCGTTTCCTGCCGTGATCCGGATGTCCCCTCCGCCTGTGCGGCTGTCACCGCAGCCGATGATTCCAAGGTCTGTTCCGCCTCTGCCATCTGCACCCCGGACGTTTCCTCTGCCGGTTTTTCCGCACCCGCGGCCTCCGTATCCTCCGGCACAGATGCGGCTTCCGATGGCAGCTGCACCGCGGTGCCTGCTGTTTCCTTCTCCCCGATCGCCAGCGGATTTCCCGGAAAGCCATGCTGTAAGCTTTGGGAAATACCATGATAAAAAAGGAGAAAAATCAGGCATGCCGCCGGTATAATGATTAGAAACGGAAGAATCCTTTTCCAGGCCGGTCTGCGCCTGTATGGGAAGCAGTCTTCCGGATTCTGCATTATGTCCTCTTCCGTATGCGGGTTTCCAAGCCTGACCGGCTGGCCACAGTATGGACAGAAGGCCGCGTTATCCTGGATTTGATTTCCACAGTGTGTGCAATACATTTTTCTCACCCTCCCCGTCAGATTGCTTCCTCCGCCGCAGACTTCCCGGCGGTGCAGAAACGGATCCTGTAAATGTCTGTATTCAATCTTCCCTAAGATACCGGATCTCTTCTTTTGCGAGGAGGATCCGGTACACGGAAGCATCGAGCCTGTCTTCGGTAATTTTCCCCGCCTGAATCGCATCCCGGATGCCCTGCCGGGCCGATTCATAATCCGCCGGGAGCAGGATCACATCGCAGCCCGCCGTGAAGGCCATCACCGCCGCCTGGGCGGAAGTATACTGGTTTGCCACAGCGCCCATATTCAAGGCATCGGTTATGATCACGCCGCTGTACTGAAGCCGCCCTCTCAGAAGATCCGTCACAAAAACAGAGGAAAGCGATGCCGGCATGTCATCGCCGGTGACTGCGGGATCCGAGATATGTCCGACCATGACGATCGGTGCATAGGAATTGATCTCCGAAAAGGGGACCAGTTCTGCCTGCAGCAGTTTCTCCAGCGTTTTGTCTGTATACACATATCCATTGTGGGAATCGCCGCTGGTCGCCCCATGCCCCGGAAAATGCTTGAGAGTCGGCAGAACGCCATGGGGAAGCATCGCCTCTGCCTCCGCTTCGGTCATCAATTTCACCAGTTCCGGATCGCTTCCAAAGGACCGGTCGGCGACGACGGTGTTTTCCGGATTGGTCAGTACATCCGCAACCGGCGCAAAATCCACATTGAATCCCAGATCACGGAGATAAGAACCGATCACATCCCCCGCCTGCGCAGCCTGCGATACATCTCCGGAAGCGCCGATCACCGCCATGTCCGGAAACGATGGAACGCCAAAGGATGGGTTGGATGCGATTCTGGACACGGATCCGCCTTCTTCATCGACGGCCAGGAAAGGAAGCGGAAGATCAAGCTCCTGATAGTACCGGTACGTATTGTCCAGCATTGTTTTCGTCTGTTCCGGGTTCAGCAGATTCTGGGAGAAATAGACCAGACCGCCGACTTTGGCATCCGCAACCGCAGTCTGTGTCGCACTGCCGGCCTGCACTGCCGTAACCCCTGTCAGCGCATCCGGAGAAACCATAAAGATCTGCCCGATCTTTTCTTCCAGGGTCAGGGATTTCAGTTTTTCACGCGCAGCTTTCTGAAGTGCCGGATTCTCCGTCAGTGCTTCCAGGGAGGCACCGCCCGCTGCAGTTGTTTCTTCCTCCGAAGAGTTCTCCTCCAAAGAACTCTCCCCGACATGGCTTGCCTGCGTGCTGTTCTCCTCCGACGGACTCCGCCTGATATTGCTTTCCTTCGCGCTGCTCTCCCCGTAACTTTCCGACGAAACCGGCTGCCCGGAAACCGGCCGGCCGAACCAGATAGCCGCCAGAAGGAGGAAGGAAAATACCGCCCTTTTCAGAAACGGGCTGATCCGTTCCCCGAAATGATCTTTTTGCTCTGTACCCTTCTGCATGATATTCCCCCTCAGTGATCCCCGTATGATAACCTCTGCCTGCAGATCTTTCGCAGGGAAATTCGCCGTTCAAACGTTTGCATAGATAGATGCAAGGACGATCACAATGCGGGCAGAGGCCCGTTCTTTCATCCAGCCTTGCGCCGCACCTGTAACAGAATTTTGCCTTTTCCATTCTTTGCACGGAGAATCTGCTTTCTGCCGCCGGATTCTCCTCTCCCCCTCCCTGTAACGTAAAGTGGCTGTTTCACAGCCGTCTGTCCGGATTCTCCGTGGAATTCTTCTGCGAGGGAGTTTTCCACAACGCACCTGACCCGGACAATCAACGGATTCTACGCATGTTTCTGTTCCGGATTCCGACCAGATCCGGCTGCCCGCAATCCATGTTGTCTTTTCCGTTATACGCATTGTTTGTTTTGCCGTCAACCACAACATTCACGGAAGGATCTGTCCGGTCACCCTTTCCCAGTGCTCTTTCAGTGAGGACAGCGTTACGTTCTGCCCGAACCGATTCAGGTAATGTTTCTCTACCATCTCCTCCGTATAATCGGACAGAAGGTAAGCCGCGACAAGCGGTTTTCCTCCTTCCTTTTTAGGTGCCTGCATGTGGCAGACGACAGGGATCATCTCTGCCGACCGGATTGACGTCCCGGAATTCCCTTTCTCGATGACGACTTCCGCCAGTCCTCCAAGCACGGTACTGACCTTCATCTGCGTCGAGACCAGATTGCCGAGGCTGTAGTATACGACTGCCGTTCCGCCGTTTTCGGTGTGCACGGTTTCCATCGGCTGCACACAGTGGGGATGCGTTCCGATGATCAGATCCGCCCCGGCTCCCGTCAGTTCCCGGATTTCCGACGCTGTCGGCTGCTTCGGACGGTTCTAGTACACCAGCCGGATATCTCGAATACATGTCTCTGGCCGGACGGTCCCGCATGACGGCGGTCAGGTCTCTCTCGGACCAGTGCGTCCACCGGGGCAGAA
>OMZJ01000137.1 GCA_900315495.1 uncultured Lachnospiraceae bacterium | reverse complement strand
GAGACTGCGCTCAAAATTCTGGAGCTTCTCAGGAACAAGGAGGATACCGACTAATGGACTACAAGACAAAGCCTACGAGCTTAAGAGACATTCGCAAGTATTCGGTAATTGTCCGCAGGTTGTTTAATGTTCCGAGGAGCGGACCGTTTCCCGTCTTACAGGCTCTTGAGCATCTGGGCGACGTATTTAGCAACTGTAATTACATAGTGGTTGAGGATACACGTCTTCCGCCCCAGACAATGGCGCGATGTGTTCCCAATGCCTTGGGAGGATTTACTATTGAAATCAAGCAATCCGTTTATGACGGGGCATATGAAAAAGGCATAGGGGCATTTTTAGGCTTTATCTGCCATGAGATATGTCATATCTTCCTGTTCAAGATCGGCTTTACCCCTGTCTATGAACGAAGCTTTGCGGACAATACACTTCCTGCGTATTGCAGTGTAGAGTGGCAGGCAAAAGCTTTGTGTGGCGAGGTAATGATACCATATGACGAAAGCAGAGGCATGAGCGTGGATCAGATTTCTACAACCTACCACTGCTCAAAAGCCTTTGCTGAAGTCAGACGAAACCGGGAAAGGAGGCGGTGCTCTTGAGGGTCATAAAAGAAAACACTGCAAAGACTGTTGGCGCAGGCAATGCAGTGTTCGTCCTCAGATATTCCTATCTGTATTAGCTTTAATATTATAGCGGATTTCACGGACGAATTCAATATGCTTTCGGCATTTTTGGCGATTTGCCGAAAGATTCTGGAACAGATAACCCGTGCCCTCAGATATTCCTATCTGTATTAGCAATCACATGGAATACCTGAGAGCACATCCTCAAGGCTAATAAAAAAGACTCAGGGCCTTGTTGTATGAGCAGAAAGGCGGTGGAATATGATTTTCACTGTTAGATTATCGAGGTATTGCCATGAGAAAAACGATATTTGACGATGGCTTCCAGGCATATCTTACGGAGGGAGCAACCATTGTCGGGGCGGCAGGAATTCCTATGCTGATGGATCTTGATAATGTTCAGATCCCAAAGGATATGCTTCCCTTCGGAAAAGCCAGGACTTGTCACAACAAACGTCAGTATATTCACTTCTACCAGCATGATAAAGAGTTCTCTCGGGTGCTGACAGCCACGACACGGTATATTGACGTACTGAAACTGTATGATGGAGTCATAACTCCCGACTGTACGATGATGATCGGACAGTCTCCCTGCCTCCAACAGGCAAATACATATATGAACCGGGCAGTCGGCTTTTACCTGCAGCGTCAGGGAATCCCGGTCATTCCGAACATCCGATGGAGTGATGAAAGCAGTTTTGAATATTGCTTCCTGGGAGCACATCCCGGATCGATAGTTTCCGTCAGCACGCACGGCTGCATTCAGGACAAGAAACAGAAGCTAATGTTTAAGATTGGCCTGGAGGCGATGCTGGAAGCGTTATCTCCTTCGGCGGTTCTGGTTCACGGCTATATGCCGGAAGAGATTTTTGGAGAGTACATAGGCCAGGTGGATTTCCACCGGTATGCAAGTGAGTTCGAACGCACTCACCGAAAGGAAGGTGCGTAAGATGGGAACTTGTTATAAAGGTGGAGCCGACCACTATCATAAGGTCACGGAAAACATAGGTTCCGTGGCCTCAGCCTACAAGTATCATAATGGACTCTTCGGGGATCGCGGGCAAGGCGGGTCAAGCGTGATTCGCAATATTGTCTCTGATGATCCGCAGGCAACGGCAAAAGACTTTTTTGACCGCCTTACATACGGAGGTATAGAAAAAACGCTGTATTACAAGGATGGGACTGAAAAGGGCAAAAGAGTCACCATGGCTGATGGATCGACGATGAACTGGAGAAAAGTTTCATCCTCAGCGGATAAGTCTCCGGCGGTAGATATTGATATCGAACGAAGCAATGACCACGGAGAACTGGTTACACAAAAAATACATTTTACGAAGAGGTAGAGATATGGTTAGCATAGATGTAAGATTAAAAGATGAGGATGTTCAGATCCTGCGGGCGGCTGTTGGGAAGAAGCTGGATAGAATAGAGCATGATGAATTTGTTTTTACAAATGCATCCTCGCAGGCAGTCAGGTTTGTTTTAGGAAACGCTATTTTCTATCTGTACAGCTTTACGGAACCTCTTGATTATTATGGAGCAGAGGAAGATGTGGCAGTCTGGTCAGTTGAAGAAAAGGAATACCCACTGATTGCGGATAAGAGCTTTGTAACGACTCCCATTCAAGAAAAAATCTCTGCTATCCGCATCGTGCAGGAGCATCAGAGGCTGTTTGAAAACGCTCAGCAAACCTATGATGTATGGGTGACCAGAGGAATCATCATTGGCTTTGGAGATCATGAGTTGGCTTTTGAAAAGCCGGTCTGGTTTTCAGAGGATATCGTGATTCGTAAAGGGTATGACCTCATTGAAAAATTCCAACCGGTGGAGGAAATCTGCAAAGCCGGAAAATGGAAGGATGGGGTTACGATGGAGTGTTCCCGTGAAGTGGTGACATTATAACGGAGAGCAAAAGATGCGAACAGCATCTCTTATAAACAGGGATGCTGTTCCGGCTCCTATCCGTCGTAAACCTTGTAGTACACATATCACCGGAGCACAATTCCCATCACCCGGTGATACAAAACGGAAAAGCAACCGTCAAACTTTTTTCAGCGTCCTGCTAACAGAGATGCAAACGAGACGATGAAAAACATGCTGATATCTGCCATCACGGGATGGTACGAGATGGACTTTGAACACGTGAAAAAGTCAGCACGGGAGCGGATTTTCTGGTACTTCCTATCACTCCGCAACATCGTTCCGGGCAAACTCCTAAGCGGAAGGTCGTGCGTTCGAATCGCATCAGGGACATGGTCAGAAAAGCGCGAAAGAATTCATGCGAATTCTTCCGCGCCTTTTGTTTCCCATCATTAATCTCGATCGGCATCGGGCGATATCATTGATACAGATGCTCTGTCACTCCGAGATCCATATCGGCCATATCAGGCCACTCTCTTGTTTCCGGCTACATAGAGCAGTTTTTGTTTCCTATAGACTTCACTTTCAACTGTTAGGCCGTCTTATTGGGACTCGAACCACTTTTCGGTTCCTACAATTATATCTACCGGCTTCTGCTTTACATGCCGTATCGCCTTATAAGCTTTTGTTGTTTCTCCTGCGAGGTCACTGACATCATTCCCAACCACGATATAGAAATCGAAATCGCTGTTTTTTGAATATGTGACCTCCGTATAAGAGCCAAAGAGGTAAATTCTTTCCGGAGAAAAGCTCTCAATAGCCATATGAAAAGATTATGCCCTCTGAATCGTATAATGGCTTTCATCCGGCATGAACAGCCGCAGGGCGCTTTTTGAGAGCATTCCCTCCATCACGCTTTGCCGCAGCCGGTTATAAGTGCTCCCGCTGCCGCCCTGTGCGGTCCAGACATTCGCGTGCAGGTCCCTTGTCTGCTCCCAGGACAGCGCACGGTCGCTGCTTTCTGCGACCAGGTTCACGTGTTCGCAGGGCATCCCGTTCACGAAGAAGTCCTCAAAGGCCTTGTACGCTTCCGCCGGCGCCGTCCCTTCCGGCAGCGCATTCTGCGCACCGAAAGCGTACGCCTCCTGCAGAAGACGGTCGAGGTACCCGGAATCCTTTCCGGTCAGAGAGATCACCAGGGCCGCATACCGCTGCTCCGCGTCCGTAATCCGGGACTGAAGCCAGCCGTGAATGTTCTCCTCATCGATCACGCTCTCCAGCGGCGGAAGGTCCCGGAGATAACTGTCAGCGTCCGTAAGCCTGCCGTCCCGGACCGCGGCTTCCGCCAGGCTGCGCGTGAGCGCTTCCTGGTGACCGATCTTATTGTAAAGCCAGTAGTGAATGGGGCCCAAAAATCTGCTCATACTCTCTTACCCCCGGATTTCCGCAATTTTTCCGTTGACCGCATCCTCCACAACGGAAGCATCCAGTCCGTGGACAGCACATGCGTCAGCAAGGCTTTCCTCCTGAGAAGCGGAACAGCCCAGGCACTGCATCCCGCTGGACAGCAGCGTATCAATGGTCTCAGGGTATGCGGCAATGATCTCACCCACCGTCGCGTCGGAAGTAACATATTTCTTCATGGGGTCTTTCCTCCTTTGGGTTTGTGAGCGCATTATAGCGGATCCCGGCAGGCTTGTATGTTGTCTAAACAACGCATGCAAACCGGACATCCCCCTGACTGCCCGACGGGCGATCAGCCCTTGATCGTTTCATTCTGCCGCCGGATCGACGGCCTGAAAATCGTTCAGAAGCAGAATCTCACAAACGGACCGACCAGCGCGAATACGAAGAAAAATATTGGAGGTACTGAATGATGTTTGGCAATCCGTTTTCCGCAAATGTAGAGCGCAAGATGACAAAGAAAGAGCTGGTGCAGGCCATTCGCGCCGATCTCTCCGGAGAGCTGGAAGCAATTTACGGGTATGACGCCCGCGTGCAGGCAACCGATGATCCGGTCGCGAAGGCCGTGCTCTCGGAGATCCGCGATGAAGAGAAGTCACATATGGGCAAGCTGCTGACCCTGTTAAAGTATCTGGATCCGAAAGAAGGGGATCTGTACGCATCCGGTGAGCTAGAAAGTGTGGAAGTTCTCTGAATCTCCAGAGCCAGAATCCATGGAAGCCGCCGTCTGCCCACGCGTGCATTTTTCCATGTTTGATTTGTTAACCGGCAGCTTATGGACAGGATCCGACGGACCGATTAGAATAGGGGAAATTGCGCCTGAGCGCAAAGCAGATCACAAAAGAAACAGAGGTATTTCATGCGTGAACTTCGTATTGCTTTCCCCAAAACCATTCCGATCCTGACGGGTTATCTCTTTCTTGGCATCACCTACGGCATCCTGATGGTGACAAACGGATTCCCCTTCTGGCTGCCGGTCCTGACCGCGGTGATCGTCTACACGGGTTCCATGGAGTTTCTCCTCGTCGGGATCCTGCTCTCCCCCTTTCATCCGTTCTCGGTTCTCGCCAGCACCCTGATGGTGTGCGCAAGGCACATTTTCTACGGACTGTCCATGCTGCAGAAATACCGGGGCACCGGAAAGGCAAAGTTCTACCTGATCTACACGACCAGCGACGAGACCTTTGCGGTGAACTGCGACGCTAGGATTCCGGAAGGTCTCTCCCGGTCGAAGTACTACTTCTGGGTTTCCTTTCTGGACCAGCTGTACTGGGTCACGGGTTCTGCCCTGGGCGCACTCTTCGGCGGCCTGCTCACCTTCCGCACCGACGGCCTTGATTTCGTCATGACCGCCATGTTCGTCTGCATCTTTCTGAACCAGTGGCTGCGGGATGCCGACAGCCTGCATCTCCGATACGGAAAGCACATCCCCTGGAGGGCGCTGCTGCTGTCCCATGCGCCGGAGCTTGTCGGTACCGGTGCCTCGCTCCTCTGCCTTGCCGTATTCGGGCCGGAACGATTCATCATCCCGTCCATGATCGTCATCCTCGCCATCCTGGCGATTACCAGAAAGCAGGTAGAGCCGGCAGCAGACGTCCTGCGCACTGCGCCGGACACGGAGAAGGGAAATTCAAAATGACCATGACACTGATCCAGGCGGTGATCACCGTCGCCATCGTCGTCGTGGGAACCGTATTCACCCGCTTTCTCCCCTATCTCGCCTTCCCGGAGGGAAAACGCATTCCCCCGTTTGTCGCCTACCTGGGCAAGGTGCTGGGACCTGCCGTATTCGGCCTTCTGGTCGTCTACTGTTTCCGGAACACGGACCTGTTCACCTCCTTTGCCGCAGGCGGCACCCACGGCATTCCGGAGCTTGCAGGTCTTCTCGTGACGGCGGTATCCTTCTGCCGGAAGCGGAATATGATGCTCTCGATGGCGGCCGGTACCGCCGTCTACATGCTGCTGGTCCAGCTTGTGTTCTGAGGGGATCTTCAGCCGATTTCGTGCACTCTGGAATCATCGATCTCTTCCGGCGTATGCGGTTTCGCCGCCTGTGCCGTAATGCCAAGCGCCAGAATCCCCACAATCCGGTAATGATCCGGCACATCCAGCGCCTTCCGGACATTTTCTTCTGCATCCTTATCTGCCAGCTTGGGACGCAGATGCATCTGACACCAGCAGCTGCCCAGTCCCTGCTCCGCCGCCATCAGATTCATATAGGACATCGCTGCCGAGCAGTCCTCCACCCAGACATCCGGCTTATCCGAATCTGCAAAGGCAGCAATCCCCACGGCGGCATCAGAGAGGAATCCCGCACCTACCTTCTTTGCCTTTGACAGTTTCTTTAAGAAAACACTGATTTAATCATCGCAACAAACACTAACCACCATATATATGGTAAACTAGTATTATCAAATGCAAAATGATGGACTTCCTGCTTAGGAGGATGGGATAGTGTCAAGTATTTTGTGTAAACAGTCTTTGATTTCTTAGACAGTGTTTACTGTTTTATTACGCTGTCGCCAGC
>OMZJ01000106.1 GCA_900315495.1 uncultured Lachnospiraceae bacterium | reverse complement strand
TAGAGCGCCTGGTTTGGGACCAGGAAGCCGCAGGTTCGAATCCTGTCACCCCGATCCATTTCCGAGACGCCCGTAATCTTTCCCCCATGGTGGGTATAGCGTAGTTGGTTAACGCGCCAGATTGTGGATCTGGAGATCTAGGGTTCGAGTCCCTATACCCACCCTTGCAGAGGGTTCTCCCCTGCTTCTTGGGCTATCGCCAAGCGGTAAGGCACAGGACTTTGACTTCTGCATTCGTTGGTTCGAATCCAACTGGCCCAGTATGGGATACTAGCTCAGTCGGTAGAGCACTTGACTTTTAATCAAGGTGTCGCGGGTTCGAATCCCGCGTGTCTCAGAAATTACAGCGCCTTCTCTGACAGAAGACGCTGTTTTCCTTTTCCGAGAAACAGTCCGGTATACGCCGGTTTTCCTCCCGCCGTCATGGCGGCTTTTTTTATGCAACGAATCGTAAGAAAACTGTAAGAAACAGTGTGGCCGTGCAGTTGCAAGGAGGAACTTCTGCATGATAAAATGAGCGGGATCCCGGAAGACAGAGAGACATCGCGGCACACCCCCGGAAGGGTGGCAGGACAGCAGCTGTCGGACGGGCGGCGGAGGAACAATGAAGAAAAATGACAGGGATCTTTCTTACAGAGAGACCGATGACCGGAATACAGCATCGCGGCGCAGAAAGAAGAGAAAACGCCGTGTCAGACGCGTTCTGGGGGTTCTTGCGGGAATCGTGGTAACCTGCTGCCTTGGTGCGGTGCTGAGCTGGGCTGTAGTGCATTTCCTGCCCGGAGATACCGCGCAGCAGCCGACGCTGCCGGCGGGAGCATCTGCATCACAGGTCGCTGCGGCCGCAGGCAGTTCGGAAGCGGCCGGCGCAGGGGGAGATGCCGTGCCTTCTGCGGCCGTGTCAGAGAAGGCCTCTGAGGAGGTCGGGACTGCGGACGCGAGCCAGGCTTCGGAGGGTACGAAAGCAGCTGCAGGCAGTGCGGAATCTACAGAGCGTGCGCAAACCGGGGAATCCACAGTCGGCACATCCGGGGAGGAGACTGCGAGGGAGAGCACGTCCGGGCAGAAGGAGACGTCTGCGGCTGCAGTGGCGGTGAACACGCCGGCAGAGGAAACCACGGAAACGGATCTTTTTGCCATGACGGATGATGCGGATTACAACCGGCGGCTGGAGGCCGTGGAAAAATACCAGAATCTCGGCGTTGTCGTCAACGTCCCGCATTACCTGAATATGCGGTCCGGGCCGAGCACAGACGCGGAAGTCTGCGGTGTGATCTTCCCGTACTGCGGGCTGAATGTGCTGCAGCAGACCGATAACGGGTGGTATCTGATCGAGTCGGGCGGGGCGGAAGGATACGTCTCCAGCAAATATATCCAGACGGGGAAGGAAGCCGTGAAGCTTGCGACCGAGCACTGCCGCTATCAGTCCGAGGTGATTGTGGACAAGGTTGCGGTTCGGAAAGAGCCCTCCGAGGATTCGGATGAAATCACTTCGATTGTCAGGGGAGATTATTTTGACTGCCTGTCGGAGAATGGCGACTGGGTGGAGATTGAGATCGCCGAAGATCTGGGCGGATACCTTCCGGCGTCGGCGGTTCAGGATGCCTATCGGATGGAGGAGGCCATCGTATTCGGATTTGATGACAGCGTGTCCCCCATCCGCAGAAATATCATCAACACGGCGTTTGAATACTACGGCAATAAATATGTCTTCGGCGGCGAGGACCTGGAGAACGGCATCGACTGTTCTGCCTTCACAAGGGCAATCTATGGAATGTACGGTGTGTCCCTCACCCGCAATTCCTACACCCAGGTCGGCGAAGGAAAGGCCGTGGAAGAGAAGGACGTGAAGCCCGGGGATCTGCTGTTCTATTACGGCCGGTATGCGGGGCAGGTCGGTCACGTGGCGATCTACATCGGGAACGGCAAGATCATCCATGCAGCGTCCGAGCGGAAGGGAATCTGTGTCAGCGACTGGAAATTTGTGCCGATCGTTGCAATCCGGGATGTGATTCCGGAGGAGCTGGATCACTGAGGCAGGCATGCGGCAGTTCCGCTGCCGGCATCCCGGCAGGTTCGCGGCGCAGGCGGGAGCAGCGGGGCAGATTCTCAATTCCAATGCAATGCGTTGAAATGGCACATTATTTATTGAGTATATACACAAATATAGCGTAAATTTCAAATATTTTGTTGACATTGCAACCCGGAACACGTATGATACAGACAGCGGAATTCGTGAAGACAGTTGTCAGGTTCAAACGTGATGATGAAGGGGGTTGCTTATGGGTCGGTTTGTATTGACGGATACAGGCGGAGGCATCTACTTCAGCCTGCTGGGAGATGACGGCAAGGAGCTGCTTCATTCCCAGATCTACAAGACGGAAATGTATTGTCGTTCGGGCATCCGGAGTGTCAGGAAGAATTCGCAGGCGCGGGTTGAGAATCTCACGGTTCCGGTGCAGGATCCCTGCAAGTGCCCGAAATTCGAGATTTACCGCGATGACGAGGACGTTTTCCGCTTTCGCCTGCGGGCCAAGAATGGTCAGCTGATTGCCCATTCAGTCCGCGGATTCAACGAAGAAGAGGGCTGTCTCCGCTGCATTCTGGAGATCCGCCGGATCGCCAAGAAGGCGCAGGAAGATCTCCGTGTTCTGAAAGCTTCTGTACAGACCGCCGTATGAAGAGGAAACAGGCCTCCTTCCGGCGGCCTGTTTCATTTTAGAAAGGCGAACCCATGCGGACCGATGATTTTTCTTCCAAACTCCTGGCCGGCGGATTCACAAGGATGCGCGCCGACGATCTCCCAGCGGCTGTTTTCGTGCGCCCCGGGGATCCCGTGCTCTGCGTGATGGACCTCGGGGACGCGTCGGATTTCCGCGGCAGGGGCGCGCAGGTGGACCGCATGGCAAAGGCCGTCACCTCCGCGCTGGAAAAACAGTCCGGAAAGACGGTCCGAACCCTCGTTCTCGCCGAAACCGGGGATGCGGGGGCAGACCGGGCGCTCACCCAGGGGGAGAGCACGGTCTGGCTGTTCGGGCAGGACGGGGCGCGCATCCTCTTTGACAATCAGCCGGCGGAGTTCTTCGGCGTGGAAAAGCTCCTGGCCTCCCGTCCGGATCCTGCGGCAATCCGGGAGAGCCGCAGGAGGAGCATGTCGGGACGCTCCCGGAAGACCTGGCAGAAATGGCCGCTGGCGACCATCCTCCTGATTGCCGTGAACCTTGCGGTGCAGATCATCGTGTCAGTCCAGCAGGCGATGTCTCCGGAAGGATTTTCCGTGCTTCTGTCCGCGATGGATCTGCCGGTGATCCTGTTTGCGGGAGTCCGGCGGACCGGGATATTCCCGTGGCCCGCGGTGTACCGCCTGGTGACTGCCGTTTTCACCCATTACGGGTGGCGACATCTTCTCAACAATATGGTGGCGCTGGCTTTTGTCGGCACCGCGGCGGAGCAGCTGACCGGCAGAAAACGGTATCTTGCGGCTTACCTGATTTCGGGGATCGGGGCAAATGCGGTCTCGGTGCTTTGGTATCTGGGCAGAAAAGAGTATAATGCAGCTACAGCGGGAGCCAGCGGTGCGATCTTCGGCATCATCGGCCTGCTTCTGATCCTGGCGCTGATGCAGCGGGACCGCGGCAGCAGGAGAAAGGTCCGGTCCATCCTGTTTCTTCTGGCCGTCTCGGCTTATCAGGGATTTTTCACACAGGGGGTCAACAATACGGCGCATATTTCCGGTGCGGCGATCGGCGCCCTCTGCGGCCTCTGTTTCTGCCTGCGGGATCGGAGGAAAGAAAGAAGCAACAGAAAGGGGTATCAACCATGAAAAAAGAAGACTGTATTTTCTGCAGGATTGCCAACGGGGAGATCCCGTCGGACACCGTCTATGAGGATGACTGTTTCCGGGTCATTCTGGATCTGAATCCGGCGAATCCGGGACATGCCCTGATTCTTCCGAAGGAGCACTTCGCAGATATCACCGAGCTGGCGGAGCCGTATCTCTCCCGGGTGCTCGCGCTGGCGGCAAAGATCGGTCAGGCACAGATGAAGGCCCTGGGCTGCGACGGATTCAACGTGGTGCAGAATAACGGGGAGGCGGCAGGCCAGACGGTCCGTCACTTCCACGTGCATGTGATTCCGAGAAAGCGGGAGGAGACCGAGAAAATCGTCACCTGGACACCACATGAGTCCGATCCGGCGCAGCAGAAAAAGATCGCGGAGGCGATCCGCGCAGCCCTGTAATCCTCCGGGAGAAATGCGCTGTAAAGTCATTCGTGCCTGGCAGCGGTATCCTCTGAAGGAATGGTTCATCCGCGATGTGCAGACAGGAAACCCTCTGCAGAAACGGTTTCTCTGTGATGCACAGACAGGGAACCGGCGCATGCGGCGCGGCTGTCTGCAGCAGAGGAAAACCGTGAAGTGCGGACGGGAAAAGAGCCCTGCAGAATCCATCGGATTCTGCAGGGCTCTTTGTTCCGCTGCTCTGGTTACTTTCCGGCAGCCTGCCGGATCAGGGAGAGAACCGCTTCCGTTCCGTCCGCCTGTGCACCGGCTTTCATGGCATCGATATAGCGGCCGCGGTTCTGATAGACCTCGTGGATCGCCTTCAGCAGCGTGTCTTCCGTCAGCTTCTCCTCCTCCAGCACATAGGAGAATCCCTGCTTCTCGAAGGAGCGCGCGTTCAGAATCTGGTCGCCGCGGCTTGCGGTGAGGGGGAGCGGTACCAGGATATTCGGCTTGTGAAGCGCAAGAAGCTCGCAGATGGCGTTGGCGCCGGCCCGGGAGAACACGAGGTCTGCCGCTGCCATCAGATCGGGGAGCTCTTTGCTGATATACTCATACTGGACATATCCCTCCTGGTGAAGCGAAGTGTCCACATTTCCCTTTCCGCACAGGTGAATGACCTGAAAATCGGGAAGGATCCGGTCCAGCGCTGCGCGCAGCGTCTGATTCAGTGCCCGTGCGCCGGAGCTCCCGCCCATCATCAGAAGAACCGGCTTGTCGGGGGAGAACCCGGTAAATGCAAGCCCGGCTTCCCGGGAGCCGGAGAGAAGCTCCGCGCGGATGGGAGTTCCGGTCAGCACGGCTTTGTCCGCGGGCAGGCGGGAGAGCGTCTCCGGAAAGTTGCAGCAGATTTTCTGTGCCTTCCCGTAGCAGAGCTTGTTCGCAAGTCCGGGCGTCATGTCTGATTCATGGATGATCACCGGCACATGGTACTTTGCCGCAGCCCAGACCACCGGGACAGAGACAAAGCCGCCCTTGGAAAAGAGCACATCCGGGCGGTATTTCCGGATGATGTCCTTGGCCTCGCTGTATCCCTTCAGCACGCGGAACGGATCGCTAAGGTTTTTGGCGCTCAGATACCGGCGGAATTTTCCGGTGGACACCCCGCGGTAAGGGATCCCCTGTGCGGCGATCAGATCTTTTTCCATGCCGTCTTTCGAGCCGATGTACAGAATATCAAATCCCGCCTCCCGCAATCCGGGGAGCAGGGCGATGTTCGGGGTGACATGACCTGCGGTGCCGCCGCCGGTCAGTACGATTTTCTTACGACTGCGCAGCTGATCTGTGTTTCTCTGCCCCTTCCGGGCCTGCGTGTTTTTATTTTCTGCCAAAATATGCCTCCTCGGGATGGCTGCCGTTTATTTCCTCTCGCTCTCCATCTGCTTCAGCGCCGTGGCCAGCTGGTCCGGACATGATGTCGGCCGGAATCCGCACCGGATTCCATCCAGCCGCTGGATGACATCCTGCACTTTCATTCCGCGGACCAGGGACGAAAGTCCCTTTGTATTTCCGTTGCATCCGCCGACGAACTCCACAGAATTGATGGTATCTGTCGCGTCATCGATATCAATCAGGATCTGCCGGGAGCAGGTCCCCTTCGTCTGATAGGTCATTTTCATGGTGATACTCCTCCGTTTCCGGATGCGTCAGGCTGCCGGAAAAAGCCGCCAGCCTTCGCTCCTTCTGCGTATCATAGCATAAACAGCCGGCAGTGTCGATGAAAGGTTCCGGGACACGCTGCGGACGCTTTCCTTCCCTCCGGGCCGACCAGACCGGCACGGCGGCCGGCGGATTTTGCATTGAAAATCAACGGTGATTGAGATATGATGGTATTGCGCGGGGACGGCAGGTACGATCTCTGCGCGCGGAGAAATCGGCCGGCAACGGCAGTCAGAATCTCGAAGGAGAATACAACATGGAAAAGGTAACATTTGATTACTCTGCAGCATCTTCCTTTATCTCTGAAGAGGAAGTCGGTTATATGAAGAAAATCGTGCTGGACGCGAGAGACCTGCTTCTCTCGGGCACTGGTGCGGGAAGCGATTTTCTCGGGTGGATTGATCTTCCGGTCAACTACGACAAAGAGGAGTTTGACCGGATCAAGAAAGCGGCTGCAAAAATCCGCAGCGATTCGGACGTTCTGATTGTCATCGGCATCGGCGGATCCTATCTGGGCGCCAGAGCGGCGAACGAGTTCCTGAACCACAGTTTTTACAACGGTCTTCCCAAAGATCAGAGAAAGGGTCCGGAAATCTACTATGCCGGCAACAGCATCAGCGGCACCTATCTGCATGATCTGATTGATCTGGTCAAAGGGAAGGATTTTTCCGTCAACATCATCTCGAAATCCGGTACAACGACGGAGCCGGGAATCGCGTTCCGCATTTTCCGGAAGATGCTGATTGAGAAGTACGGAAAAGAAGAGGCCGCAAAGAGAATCTATGCGACCACGGACCGCCGCAAGGGGGCTCTGAAGACCCAGGCCACCGAGGAAGGCTATGAATCTTTCGTGGTACCGGATGATGTCGGCGGCCGCTATTCTGTCCTGACGGCAGTCGGCCTTCTGCCGATTGCGGCGACCGGCGTGGATATCGATGCGCTGATGGCCGGTGCGGCGGCAGCCCGGGAGACCGCGCTCAATGCACCGTTCGAGGAGAATGATTCCCTGAAGTATGCGGCCATCCGGAACATCCTTCTCCGCAAGGGCAAGTCTGTGGAGATCACGGCGGATTATGAGCCGTCCCTGCATTATGTTGCGGAGTGGTGGAAACAGCTGTTCGGCGAGTCGGAGGGCAAGGACAGAAAGGGCATTTTCCCGGCAAGCGTCGATCTCACGACTGATCTGCACTCGATGGGACAGTTTATTCAGGACGGCTCCAGACTGATGTTCGAGACGGTTCTGACCGTCGACAAGCCGCGGGAGACGATCTCCCTCGAGGCGGAGGCATCCGATCTGGACGGACTGAATTATCTGGCCGGCAAGGACATGGATTTTGTCAACAAGTGCGCGGAGAACGGAACCAGGCTGGCACATACGGACGGTGATGTGCCGAACCTGCAGGTTCATATTCCGGAGCAGACACCTTACTATCTGGGCCAGCTCTTCTACTTCTATGAATTCGCCTGCGGTGTGTCCGGGTATGTTCTGGGCGTCAACCCGTTCAACCAGCCGGGCGTGGAGAGCTACAAGCACAACATGTTTGCGCTGCTCGGAAAGCCTGGATTTGAGAAAGAGCACGATGCGCTGATCCGGAGACTTTCCTGATCCAAAGAAAGGTCGGACGGAAAGCCCGGGCAGAGAAAATCAGAAACAAACAAGAGGAGCCGCAGGGTGGCAGACACCCTGCGGCTCCTTTGATCCGTTCTTTCGTTCGGCACTTGCGACCGGCTTTCACGGCCGGTTTCTCGTCCGATCCCTTCGCCCGGCTGCCGTCATCCGGTTTGAGCTGCCGGAATTCTTCTCTTCCGGGGTGTTCCGGTTCCGTTTTCGGCGCCGGTGCTCAGTCCTCCTCCACAATCCGGATCTCCAGAAAGTCAAAGGGGACCTCTTCCACAAAACTGTCCCGGGTAAAACGGGTTGCGGCGCTCCGCTGGAATTCGCTGATGTTGGCGTCCAGCCAGATCGGCACCGGAAGGTCGAATTCCCGGCAGGCTTCCGCCAGACTGTCAAAAACCTTGTGTGTCCGGGTTTTCTCCGGATCGGCATCCGGAATGATGGTGTCCCGGAGAATATGATTTTTGTGAACGGTTCTGACCCACAGACGAAACATGGAAAACCTCCCGCGGATCCGGCGGCAGGCGGGACCGGTTCGGCGGCGCCCGCCCGGATCACTGTTTTCCCAATCATAGCATTCTCCGCCCCAGCTGTCAAAAAGGAGATACTGCCGGGAGAAAGGTGCCGGGGAGAAAGGTCGACCGGAAGCCCCGATCCATTTACGGTTCCGTCAGGACAGCGGCGCCGGGGCGGAGGGAGGAGGTGCAGGCTGCGGGGCGCACCTTGAGAAAATTGGCAAAGTGCTGTATAGTATTTGTGACGTACAAGAAACGTGCGGCCGGTGCCTGTGGAAGCCGGCTGTTCCGGTCTGACGGAGACGGACTGTGAGGAGGGAGATATGGAAGAAGCCGGCAAGATAGAAAAACAGAATTACAGCGCCGGTTCCGCGGATGCGGAGCCGTTTGCAAAGCCATCAGAGACCGAACCCGCTGCAGCGGCGGAATCTCCGGAGGCTGGTACAGACGATGATGTGAGAATTTATCAGCCGAAATCTTCCGCACAGGGAACGGAGCATCCGGAATCCGGTGCAGAATCTGCCGTGCCCGAGGCACCGGTCCCGCCGGCGGATGCCGCCGCACCGGATCCGGATCATTCTGCCGCCGCAGTCATCCAGAACGCAATGGTTGCGATGGACGAGCTCGATGACGCCAGAAATGCCCGGAAGGAAGCGGCCGCCGCGCTGCGCAAAGCCACGGAAGAGCGGGACGGCATCCGAAAGAAGGTCGAGGAGACCGAGCAGGATCGGATCCGGCAGGCGCGGGATGAACTCGATACATCCTTTGACGAAAAACTTTCCGCCTGCCAGAATCAGATCCGCGAGACGCGGCAGAAGAGAGCGGAAGCGCGGGAGAATGCGGTCGATGAAAGAATCCGGCAGGAGACACAGCCGCTGGACGAAAAAAATGCCGAAATCCAGGCACATGTGGAGCAGGTCTACAAAGAGAGCGGAATCCGCCGGTTCGCACAGAATCATTTCTGTGTGGCGCTGTTCTTCCCGCGCACGGCGGGTGACTGGCTGATGGATCTTGTGCTGGCAGTCCTCTTCCTCTTTGTGGTTCCGCTGGCGCTGTGCATTGTCCTGAACGGCAGACCGGTGATTCTGGCGTCCGCGTTTGCCGCGTATGCGTTCGCAGTCTTCGGGGTCTATCTCTATGTGCTGCATCGCTATATGATCCGCACGAGAGATGCGTCGCTGGATGCGGAGCAGAGCAAGGCGGAAATCCGTAAAAATCTGAAAAAGAAAAATGAGATCGCTGCCGGAATCCGGAAGAGTACCGACGATTCCCCATATCATCTCACCGAATACGATGACCGTGTGGCCTCGATCGAGAATCAGATGAAGGAAATCCTGGCAGACCGCCGGGAGGCGATTGAGCGATTTGAGTCCGAAACCAGGGATCAGCTGCTGGAAGTGGTGCGGGTGGAGTTTTCCGCAGAGTCGGAGCAGAAAGAACAGGCGCTGGCCGAGGCGGAGAACGCCGATCAGCAGGCGGAGGAACGGCTTCAGAAGGCAAAGCGGCAGATCACGGATGTCTATGAGCCGTTGTTCGGCAAAGATCTTCTGAACCGCGGACGGCTGAATGAACTTGCGGATTACTGTGCGCAGAATCCGTCTTACCCCATCGAACAGGCAGTGGAGAGCTTCCGGATCGGTCGGAAATAAGGGCCGGCGGATCCCGACGGAAGGCCCCGCAGGCCCGGGATTCCCTGTACAGGGACCGGAGGAATTTTGAATACAGCGGACAATGAGCGCCAGAGACAGAAGGAACATCTGCGGAATCAGATGATTGACGGGAAGCGTGCTTCCCGCCATCCGTTCGCCTTCCTGCGGCACAGCCGGAAAAACCGGATTCTTTTCCTGGCCATTGCGGCGGCAGCGGCAGCAGCGGTGATTCTTGCGGTGTTTCTGTATTCCGCACTGCACACCTGGTCCACCTATTCGGTCCGCTGGGAGATCCCGCTCAACAACAGCAGCAGTGCGGACTTTGCCGTGGTGGGGGACAGCGTGTTCAAGGTGGGACTGGATGGCGTGCAGTGCTTTTCCAGGGACAGCGGGGAGACCTTATGGGTGTCTTCCTATTCGATGGAAGATCCGCAGGTCCGGGTTCGCGGAGATTATCTTCTCGTCTATGATGCCGGCGGACAGTCCGGGCAGATTTTTACGGAAGAGGGTCTGAGCGGGCGCTTTACCACGCCGCAGGACATTTCCATGGCAGACCTGTCTGAGAGCGGGATGGCGGTGACCATCCTGGAGGGATCCGATCAGAGCCTGGTGAATTATTATGCCAGGGACGGGCGGAAGCTGGATATCTCTGTCACAATCCCGGAGGAATCCGCCGGATACCCGCTGGCTATGGCGATATCGCCGGACGGAACCAAACTGGCTGTTTCCTGCTATGTGATTCAGGGCGCGGCTGCCTCCTGCCTTCTGACGGTCTATAATTTTGATGCGGACAGTGCACAGACAGACCATGTCGAGGGAAGCATAGATTATGCGGACACGGATTCGTTTGTCCCGCTGCTCTTCTTCCTTACGGATGAGAAACTGGTCACGGCGGCCGACAACCGGCTGGATCTGATCACCGTCCAGGGCGGCCTGAGCGACCGCCGGACTGACCTGACGGGGGAAGTGCGGAGGGTTTTTTACGGAAAAGACCAGATCGGCCTTCTGGTGCAGGATGAGAACGGACAGCACATAGATCTGTATGATGATCAGTGTGTGTTTCTCCGATCGCTCCAGGAGGAGGAAACCTTTGATTCCTATTCGTTTGCAGGCGGCGATATTCTGATGGTTTCGGAAGACAGCATCCGGATCCGCTCATCGTCGGGTCTGGTCCGGTATGCGCAGCAGTTTCGCAATCCGATCACCGATGTTGTCTGGGCGGGGGAATCCGGCAGACTGTATCTGGCGGGAGAAAATTCTCTGCAGAGCATTTCCCTGCGCTGAGAAAGTATAAATTTGGAGGAGGAATCCAGAATGAGTGACAGAATCGATACGATGTGTGTCAATGCCATCCGTGTACTCTCTGCGGATGCGATCCAGAAAGCGAAGTCCGGGCATCCGGGCCTTCCGCTGGGATGTGCGCCGGCTGCCTATGAACTGTGGGCACATCACATGAAGCACAATCCGCAGGATCCGGCGTGGAAGGACAGAGACCGTTTTGTGCTGTCCGGCGGACACGGCTCCATGCTGCTGTATTCGCTGCTGCATCTGTTCGGATACGGCAATCTCTCGGTGGAGGATCTGAAGCAGTTCCGCCAGTTCGGTTCCCTGACCCCGGGCCATCCGGAGTATCGCCACACCGTCGGTGTGGAGGCGACCACGGGACCTCTGGGACAGGGCATGGCAATGGCGGTCGGCATGGCGATGGCAGAAGCGCATCTGGCGTCGATTTTCAACCGGGAGGGATATCCGGTGGTCGACCACTACACCTATGCCCTCGGCGGCGACGGCTGCATGATGGAAGGCATCTCCTCGGAGGCGTTTTCCCTGGCCGGCACCCTAGGTCTCTCGAAGCTGATCATTTTCTACGATTCCAACCGCATCTCCATTGAGGGCTCGACGGATATCGCGTTTACGGAGAATGTACAGAAGCGGATGGAGGCCTTCGGCTTCCAGACCATCACGGTGGAAGACGGCAATGATCTCGATGAGATCGGCCGGGCGATTGAACAGGCAAAGGCGGACAAGGAGCGCCCGTCCTTCATCACGGTACGCACCACCATCGGCTACGGCAGCCCGAACATGGGAACAGCGGCCGTGCACGGCTCCCCGCTGGGAGAAGAGAACATTGCAAAGATGAAGGAATTCCTCGGATGGCCGTCCCAGGAGCCGTTCTTTGTTCCGCAGGAAGTATATGATCACTATCGCGAGATCGCTGCGGGGCTTGTTCCTGCCGAGGAGAAGTGGAACCGGATGTTTGCGGAGTGGTCTGAAAAATACCCGGATCTGCGCGCGCTCTGGGATCAGTATTTTGATGAGAATGCGGGCGAAAAGGCCGGCGCGGACGAGGATTTCTGGAAATTTGACGACAAGCCCGAGGCGACCCGCGTCCTTTCCGGAGAGATGATTGCCCGGATCAAGGACAGAATGCCGAACTTCATCGGCGGTGCGGCTGATCTGGCACCGTCCACCAAAACCTATATGAAGGGGGAGGGCGACTTCAGCAAGGCGAATTATGCCGGCCGCAACCTGCACTTCGGCGTCCGCGAGCAGGCCATGACGGCGATTGGCAACGGCATGATGCTCCACGGCGGCCTCCGCGCGTTTGTCTCCACCTTCTTTGTGTTCTCGGATTACACCAAGCCGATGGCACGGCTTTCCGCGATCATGGGCGTTCCGCTGACCTTTGTCTTTACACATGATTCGATCGGAGTCGGCGAGGACGGCCCGACCCATGAGCCGATCGAGCAGCTGGCCCAGTTCCGCGCAATGCCCAATTTCCATATCATCCGGCCGGCCGACGGCACGGAAACTGCCGCGGCATGGTACAGTGCCATCACGTCGAAGAGAACGCCGACCGCACTCGTACTCACCCGCCAGAAGCTTCCGAAACTGGAGCATTCTTCCCGGGCGGCGCTGAAGGGCGGCTACATTCTGGAGGATTCCGTGAAGGAGACACCGGATGCGATCATCATTGCCAGCGGTTCGGAGGTTTCTCTGGCCGTGGAGGCGCGCAAGGCGCTTGCCGCCGAGGGCATCGATGTCCGCGTGGTCTCCATGCCCTGCATGGATCTCTTTGAGGAGCAGCCTCAGGAATACCGCGACAGCGTTCTTCCGAAGAGCGTCCGGAAGAGAGTCGTTGTGGAGGCACTCTCCGCGTTCGGCCTGGACCGCTATGCAGGTCTGGACGGCACGGTCATTGGAATGACCACATTCGGAGCCTCCGCACCCTACAGCAAGCTGTTCCCGCACTACGGATTCACCGTGGAGAACGTGGCGGAGCAGGTGAAGAAGCTCTTCTGAGCGCGGAAGCCTTCGCACTGCCCTGCGCGGCGCGAAGGCTTCCGCTTTGCAGATTCAAAGCTGCGAGCAGAAAACCCGTGGTTACAGTCACTTCAGCCACGGGAGGACAGCAGGAGCGTTCCGATCTGACCATCTCTCTGAGAAAACGGCGCACTGCCCGGGATTCCGGGCGGTGCGCCGTTTTTCGGTGGTGCGCCGGAAAACGCCGCCTGAAATGCTGCCGCAGCAGGGAAACCGTCCTGGCGGGCCAGACGGCAGTTTCCGGAAGAATCCGCGCAATTTTTATTAATTTCTTTCCCCGAGACTGCGGTATGATTTCATCAGCGGGTGTGAGAACACAGGACTTTCGGAGCCCGCCTTTCGCGGTATATCGGCAGAGAGCGGCTGACTTTGCCGGCGGAAAATGGAAATGATCCGGAGAAATCAGATCGCGGCAGAGGCATGGCGGATCACAGCCATACGGCCCGGCAGCCGGATTCTGTAAAGGAGAGGTAAGACGATGAGAAAAGCAAAAATCTGGGAAGAAACAGTCATGATTCCGACCTACCTGCCGGGAAAGCCGGACAGAAATCCGATGTTTCTGGAAAAGCGTGTTTATCAGGGCAGCAGCGGCCGGATCTATCCGTATCCGACCACGGAATCCGTGAGCGATGAGAAGCGCGACATGCCCTGGAGAGCAGTTTTTCTGGAAAACGATTATGTGAAGATTGAGATCCTCCCCCAGCTGGGAGGCCGGATCCAGCGGGCTTATGACAAGACCAACGGGTACGACTTTGTCTACTATAACCATGTCATCAAGCCGGCGCTGGTCGGCCTCACCGGTCCGTGGATTTCCGGGGGAATCGAATTCAACTGGCCGCAGCATCACCGCCCGGACACGTTCTCGCCGGTAGAGTACGAGATCCAGGAGAATCCGGATGGAAGCGTCAGCTGTCTGACACACGACACCGACCGGA
The DNA here is from genome assembly GCA_900315495.1 of uncultured Lachnospiraceae bacterium. Lineage (GTDB taxonomy): Bacteria > Bacillota > Clostridia > Lachnospirales > Lachnospiraceae > Anthropogastromicrobium. The sequence goes on along the minus strand of OMZJ01000106.1, from coordinate 19,119 downwards.
TGTACGGAACCCAGGAGACCACGCGGATCACGCTGTACCCGGACCGCTCCTACATGGAGATCCGCGCGCGCCTGTACAATCCGACGCCGCTGCCGCAGACCTTCCTGTGGTGGGCCAATCCAGCGGTTGCGGTCAACGATCAGACCCAGTCGGTGTTCCCGCCGGATGTGCACGCCGTGATGGACCATGGCAAGCGCGATGTCTCCCGCTTCCCGATCGCGACGGGGGTTTATTACAAGCACGATTACAGTGAGGGCGTGGATATTTCCCGCTATAAGAATATCCCGGTGCCGACCTCCTACATGGCCGCGAAGTCGGACTATGATTTTGTGGGCGGATACGACTACGGGAAAAAGGCCGGTCTGCTGCACATCGCGGACCATCATATCTCCCCCGGAAAGAAGCAGTGGACCTGGGGCTGCGGGGATTTCGGCAAGGCATGGGACCGCAACCTGACGGACGCCGACGGCCCGTATATTGAGCTGATGACCGGCGTATATACGGACAACCAGCCCGATTTCACCTGGCTGAAGCCGTACGAGGAAAAGACCTTCACCCAGTATTTCATGCCGTACCGCGCAGTGGGCCAGGTGAAGAATGCGTCTATTCACGCGGTGCTCGGGACGGCACTTTCGGATCAGACGCTGCACGTCGCGGTCTATGCCCCGGAGGAAGCCTGCGGTGTGGTGATCACCGTGAAAAGGAACGGGCAGACGATCTTTGAAAAGACGGCAGATCTCTCGCCGTCACAGACATTCTCGGCGTCCATTCCCGTCGGAGACGCCGCGGAAACGGAATTTCTGACAGAGGTGAAAAAGGACGGACGGCTTCTGACGTCCTACCGCGCGGCGGCGCCGGAGATCACGCCGCTCCCGGAACCGGCGCACGAGGCCGGCGATCCGAAGAAAATCGCAACCGTGGAGGAGCTGTTCCTCACCGGCCTGCACATGGAACAGTACCGCCATGCCACCTGCCTGCCGGATCCGTATTACCAGGAGGCGCTTGCCCGCGATCCCGGAGATATCCGCACCAACAATGCCTACGGCAGGCTTCTGCTGCGCCGCGGGGATTTTGCCGGGGCGGAGCCGTATTTCCGAGCCGCCGTCCGGCGGGCAGTATGGCGCAATCCCAACCCCTACGACGGGGAGCCTTACGCGAACCTTGGAATCTGCCTGCTGTATCAGGGGAAAGAGCAGGAGGCATACGACGCTTTCTACAAGGCAATCTGGTCGAGAGAGCAGCAGGAGGAAGGATTCTACTGGCTTGCCGCGCTGAGTGCCCGCAGGGGTGACCTGGAAACAGCGCTGGAATTCACCGAGCGGTCGCTGGACTGCGGCCGGAAGAATCCGAAGGCCCTGGCGCTTCGAATCTGGCTTCTGAACAGGACCGGAAGAGAGGAGGAGGCGCTTCGCGCCGCAGACGAAGCGCTCTCGGTCAGCCGATTTAACTTTACGGCGGGATTTGAGAAAGCTGTTCTCAGCGGACAGGAGGAGGATTTCCGTCTGCTGGACGGAAGAATGCGCGGGGCGGAGGAGAATGCCCTCGGTGCGGCTGCCGTCCTGTCGGAGTTCGGCGCTTACGGAGAAGCTCTGCAGATGCTTCTCTGGTTTGAGAAAAACCATCCGTATTCCCCGATGACAGCCTTCGCGGCATCGTACTATGCGGATCTTGCCGGCAAGGCGGATGAAACCGGCCGGCAGCTCATCCTTGCCCACAGTGCGCCGATGGATTACTGCTTCCCGAACCGCCTGGAGGACATCGGGATTCTGTCCGCCGCGATGAAAAAGGACGGGAGCGATGCCCGGGCACCGTATCTTCTGGGCTGCCTGTATTACGACAAGCTGCAGGACAAAAAAGCCGCGGCGCTCTGGGAAAAATCTGCCGCGCTGGATCCGTCCTTCCCGACAGTCTGGAGAAATCTCTCCCTGGCCTATTACAATAAGGAGAAGAACCCGGAAAAGGCCCTGCAGGCGATGGAACGGGCCGCTGCACTTTCCCCGGAGGATCCGCGGATCTTCTTTGAGCGGGATCAGCTGTACATCCGGCTGAACCGGACTGCGAAAGAGCGGATTGCGGTCTACGAGAAGCACCGGGATCTGGTCGGACAGCGCGATGACCTGATGATGGAATATACGTCTCTTCTCAATCAGAACGGACGCCCGGAGGAGGCGCTGGCGATCCTGACCACGAGACACCTGCACCCCTGGGAAGGCGGCGAGGGCAAGGCGGCCCGCCAGTATGAAAAGGCACTGCTGTCCATTGCCCGGTCGCAGATGGCAGCGGGCCGGTTGCAGGAGGCGGAAACCTCCCTCCGCCGGGCACTGGTCTATCCCGAAAATATCGGCGAGGGAAAGCTGGAGGGCACCAAGGACAACCATCTGTACTATACCCTTGCGGTGGTTCTGGAGAAGCAGGGAAAAACCGAGGAGGCCCGGGCGTATTACCGCCGTGCGACGGAAGGCACCGACGAGCCGGCCGGCGTTCTCTTCTACAATGATCAGCCGGCCGAGATGATCCTCTATCAGGGGCTGGCATATGAGAAGCTGGGTAATCGGAAAGCGGCCAATGCCAGATACTACCGCCTGATCGACTACGGCGAACAGCATCTGGGGGACGCGATGAAGATCCCGTACTTTGCCGTCTCCCTGCCGGATTTTGTGGTCTTTGACGACGACCTGAACACGAAGAACCGCGCGCACTGCGCCCTTCTCATTGCGCTGGGGGCAATCGGACGGAGAGACATCGGGAAAGCAGAGAAGTATCTGGATCTGGCGGAATCCATTTTCCCCTGCGATCCGCGCCTGGCGGAGTACCGCGAGATTCTCACGCATCCTGCCTTTGTGGGCAGAGACTGACACGCCGAACCTCCCCGGACAGCCGGAAGCATTTCTCCGGCCGTCCGGGGGAATGTTTTCTGGCAGCCGCAGCAAGTCCGCCGCTGCTTCCGATCACCGGGGGATTCGTGAATCCGATCCGCCTCCCCACGGCACCGCGGCCGCAAAAATGATTGACAGAAATTTGCATTGAGAATACACTTTGAGCGTATCGATGATCATTTCAGGTCAGTCACCGTCTGCAGCCGGTGTCAGGAGGGAAAATGGCAAAATACACAGAAATGTCGGATGAAGAGCTTGCTCTTGAGATCAGGGATCTCCGTGCGGAGTACAGAAAGTATCAGGGCATGAACCTCAATCTGAATATGAGCCGGGGCAAGCCCTGCAAGGAGCAGCTGGATCTGTCCATGGGAATGATGGACACGCTGAATTCCGAGGCGGACATGACCTGTGAGGATGGAACAGACTGCCGCAACTACGGCGTGCTGGACGGCATCCACGAGGCGAAGGTTCTGATCGGCGACATGATGGAGAACAATCCGGATGATATCATCATCTACGGCAATTCCTCCCTCAATGTCATGTACGACACGGTATCCCGGGCGATGACCCACGGCGTGATGGGAAGCACCCCCTGGTGCCGCCTGGACAAGGTCAAATTCCTCTGCCCGGTACCCGGATATGACCGCCATTTCGGCATTACTGAATATTTTGGCATCGAGAACATCCCGGTCCCGATGAGTCCGACCGGCCCAGATATGGACATGGTGGAAAAGATGGTGGCGGAAGATGACGCCATCAAGGGCATCTGGTGTGTGCCGAAATACTCCAATCCACAGGGCTACTCCTATTCCGACGAGACGGTCCGCCGTTTTGCACGGCTGAAGCCGGCCGCAAAGGATTTCCGGATTTTCTGGGACAATGCGTACGGCATTCACCACCTCTATGACATGGATCAGGATTATCTGATCGAGATTCTGGCGGAGTGCAAGCGCGCCGGCAATCCGGATCTGGTGTACAAGTTCGCTTCCACGTCCAAGATCACGTTCCCCGGAAGCGGCATTGCCGCACTGGCGTCCTCCCCCAACAACCTGGTCGATATCCGCAATCAGCTGAAGCATCAGACGATCGGCCACGACAAGGTCAACCAGCTCCGCCACGTGCGCTTCTTCGGCGATATCCACGGAATGGTGGAGCACATGAAGAAGCACGCGGCGATCATCCGGCCGAAGTTTGAGGCGGTGGAGCAGATTTTCGAGGAGAATCTCGGCGGCCGCGGGATCGGCGAGTGGACCAAGCCGAAGGGCGGATACTTCATCAGCTTTGATTCCATGGACGGCTGCGCGAAGAAGATTGTGGCAGCGGCGAAGAAGGCGGGCGTGACGCTGACGCCGGCCGGTGCAACCTGGCCCTACGGGAAGGATCCGCACGACAGCAACATCCGTATCGCGCCGACCTATCCGACGCTGGAAGAGCTGAAGACGGCGGCAACGCTGTTCACCGTCTGCGTGCGTCTGGTCAGCGCGGAAAAGATTGCGGCGGACCGCGCATCGACGCCGGTACAGGTACAGCAGTAATCTGTTCCAGGGAAGCAGCACAATGAAAACGTGCGGCGGTGCCGGCACAGGTACAGCAGTAATCTGTTCCGAGAAAGCAGCACAATGAAAAATCTGCCGGGAGGTAACTTCCGGCAGTTTTTTTCAGCCGCCGGTGCAGTCTGCGCCGCCGTCTGACGGAGCAGCCTTTTTCGGACAGAGAGGTCGGGGAGACACAGCCGCGGGCATCGCCCGCACAAAGGGCAGATCAGGAAACTTGCGATGGGAAAATCCGTGATAGAATTTTTGAAAAAGCTTCTCACACCGCTCCGGATTATTTTCAGCCGTGCGGCGGTGACACTCCTTCTGATTGCAGCAGAGCTGTTCACACTCTTCGTGTTGTTTAAATGGCTCCAGCCGCACATCCCGTGGATCGAAGGGCTCATCCGGCTGGCGGCTGCCGCCACGGTCATTTACCTGGCGAGCCGGGGCAGGCACCCCTCCAGCGACATGATGTGGGTGGTTGTAATTCTGGTCATCCCGGTCGGCGGGATTCTGGTCTATGCCATCGTGGAGGGATTCCTGTCCCGGCACAGCAGAACCTATGTCCGGATCCGGGAGGAGACGGCTTCTGCCCGGAAATACTATCGGCAGGATGAAGTCATTCTCCGCTGTGCGGACAGTGATTCATCGGATTACCCGGGGCAGATCCGGTCGATGGTGGAAGCAGCGGGCTTTCCGGTGTACGAAAACCGCGGATACCGGTATTTCCCGAACGGGGAAACCGCGCTTCCGGCCATCCTTGCGGCGCTCGAACGGGCTGAGAAATTCATCTTTCTGGAGGTCTTCACGATCGAACCGGGAAAGATGTGGGACGCGATTCGGAAGGTTCTGCAGAAAAAGGCGCAGCAGGGCGTGGAGATCCGCGTGATGTATGACGACATGGGATCCTTTCAGACGCTGCCGGCGTGCGATACAAAGGAGCTGGAGGAATCCGGTATCCGCGCGATGGTGTTCAACCGCGTCAATCCCGTCATCAACGGGATCATGAACCACCGGGATCACCGCAAAATCCTGGTAATCGACGGGAAGACCGCCTTCACCGGCGGAATCAACATCGCGGACCAGTATATCAATGAGACGCATCCGTACGGATACTGGAAGGACAACAGTGTGGAAATGACCGGGAACGCCGTGTGGAGCTTTACTGTCATGTTCCTGACGCTGTGGAATGCGCTGAACAAGGAAGACACCGATTATCGGAAATACCGGGCGGAACTGATTTTCGGCGGGAAGACGGACGGCTGGATCATCCCGTATGCGGACACTCCGCTGGATGACCGGCTGACCGCCCAGGATATCTACCTGAATATTCTGAACCAGGCGCGAAACTACTGCTACATTTTCACACCCTATCTGGTGATCGACAATGAGATGCGCGGGGCACTCACCCGGGCGGCCCAGAGAGGTGTCGATGTGGCGCTGATTACGCCGGGCATCCCGGACAAGAAACTGATCTATGACATCACAAGGTCCCATTACCGGGGCCTGATCGCCGGCGGGGTGAAGATATTTGAGTATACGCCGGGCTTTGACCACGCCAAGGTGTTTGTCTGCGATGATGTGATTGCCACCGTCGGATCCATCAACCTCGATTACCGGAGCCTCTACCTGCATTTTGAGGACGGAACGTACCTGTACGGGTCTGCTGAAGTGCATGCCGTGCGGGATGACCTGAGAGAGGCCATGGCAGTTTCTCACCCGGTCACCTATGCCGAGAGCCGGATCAGCGGGATTCGGCGCATCGGAATCGATATTGTGAGAATATTTGCACCGCTGATGTAAGACAGTCGGGCAGTGAGATTTGTGGGCGGTTTCGCGGACCGTGGGGGGAGGCTTTGCTATGCGTTATTATGCGGGGCTGGATGTGGGCGGCACGTCCGGGAGAGTCCTTTTTGCGAAGGAAGACGGAACGGAGATCGGGCAGTACGAGGGCATCGGCTGCGCGTTCAACACAGACGGGCCGGTGCTCGGCCGGGAAAAGTACACGGTGCTGATGCAGGAGGCACTCCGCGCGTACTTGCTCGCACCGGAGGACTGCGGGGGCATCTGCACGGCGGCAAGCGGCGTGGATTCCCTGCAGCAGGAGCAGGATCTCGCAGACATCTTTGCCGCACTCGGTTTTCCCCGGGACAGGACGATGGTCCTCAATGACTGCGAGGTATTTCTGCATCTGACCGAGGAACCTTCCCTGGTTGTCATTTCCGGGACAGGTTCCGTCTGCTACGGGCGGAACCGCCGTGGGCATGTGTTTCGGACTGGCGGCTGGAATCACGTGCTCAGCGACGAGGGAAGCGCGTTTTGGATTGGCCTGCAGGCCATCCGCGCTGCGGGAGAGACCATGGACGGGCGGAGACAGGCGGAAAAGCTGACCGCGGCTGTGCAGGAGGCCTGCGGATTTCGCACGCTGGAGGAAGCGGATGTCTTTGTCACGCAGCACCTGACGGATAAGAGGAGAATCGGCCGCCTGTCCGGCCTGGTCGGGGATCTGGCAGCGCAAGGGGATGCGGAATCCGTGCGTATCCTGCAGGAAGCCGCGGATCAGGTGTTTGCGCTGGTGCGCGATACGGCAGTCCGGATGGAAGTTGACGACGGTCCTGCCGGAACCCGGACCGGGGCGGCGGGAATGGAAGCGGATGACAGCTCTACCGGAGCTCAGGCCGCGGCGGCGGGAATGGAAACAGACGGCAGTTGCGCCAATGCAGCAGAAGAGAAGAAAAGTACGCCGGATTCTCCTGTGAAACTCTGGCTCTGGGGAAGTGTCTGCGTGAAGAATCCGGTCTTCCGGACCCGGCTGGTGGAACGGACTGCGCGGGAACTGCCGGGCCTTTCCCCGGACATCCCGGAGCAGACCGCGCTGCAGACCGCACTGCGCACGGCAATCCGAGCTTTTCCCCTGCACTGACTGCACTTTGGCTGTTTCTGATGCTGCGGCGCCGCAGAAATACACCTGCAGAAATGTACCTGCAGAGCAGTCCGGAGATCACTTTGCCGGATCACAAATCCAGATGGCAGAGAGCACGAACGTTTCGATATTCCATCCGAAACGTTCGTGCTCTCTTTGCGTTTCCGGAAACCGGTCCTTCACAGATCTTCCGACCTATGGTCTTACGCTTTTCTCATGGTCTTGCGTTTGACACGTCTCACAGCTCGTTTCCATTCGGATGGCCGCGGCAGCCCGTTGAACGAAACATTTTCGAAAATCAGACAGCGGCAGCCGTCTGCAGCCGGCAGAGCAGAATGCCCGAAGGCAGGAAAATGCTGATGATGCAGAAGACAACGGCATAAAATCTGGTCAGTCTGACGGACAGAATGCCGGATCCTGCGAGTTATTGTGAAATCCGGCGAAAAAATCACACGATTTCGTAAATTCAGGGCAAAAAATGAAAGCGCTTTCGGGACATACAGAAAAAAATAACGAAAAAACGGCGGCGCCATGTTGCAAATTTGAGCAGATCGTGTTATATTCGACCATAAGGAACGAAAACGTTTAAATACAAAACCGCCGAATACCGCAAATTGATCCGCAGAACAGGAACACCCGATCCGGACCGGAATCGCTGTTCAGGAGGGAAAACCATCGGTCCTCGAGGGAAAGGAGAATCATTGTGAGCAGACGCCAGACACAGAGTGCGGCCGCAGAAGGTGCTTTGGAGCGGGAGAAGCCGGCCTTTCTGGATCATCTCTATCAGGGTTACCGTGTGGTGATTCTGGTTCTTTTCATGACGATTTTCTTTCCGTCAATGAATCCCGCCAGAATCTGCGGGCTGATCAACCGGACGAGTTCCCTTCTCACCTGTGCATTTTCGTACGGCAGCCTGACGGCCAACGTCGGGCGCGCGTTTGACAAGGGTTGGATTCTGGAATCCACCCTGAAGCTGGATCACTACAGCGCGCTGGTCTGCTGCCTCGGGATTTTTGCCTGTGCGGCGGGCGCCTGCGTTTCCGCGGGAAACGGCAGGATGAAGCGGCTGGGGAATCTCCTCAGCCTGTGCGGCAGCGCATCTTCCCTGATTTCGCTGAGAGGGTTTGACGCTGCCTACCGGCAGATCATCCTCACCGAGAAGCCGGACAAGGTGAAGCCGTCCTTCCCGCCGTTCCTGTACGGAATGGCTGTGATCCTCCTGGCGGTGCTCGTTCTTACCGTCTGTGTGATGATCGGCATGCGCCGGAGACCGAAGGAGGATCATTTTGAGATGGAGACGCAGTACCGTTTGTTCCTGCTGCTTCTCCCGTTCCTTCTTCTTACCTTTGTATTCTGCTATCTGCCGCTGTGGGGCTGGCGGTACGCCTTCTTTGATTATCATGCGGGCGAGTCCCTGTCCCTGTCCAATTTTGTGGGATTCAAATGGTTCCGGCAGCTGGTCGGCAACGGCGCCCGGGCAAAGGATATTCTCCGCGTCATGAAGAATACGCTCATCATGAGCTTCCTCGGCCTCGGCACCAGCTGGCTTCCGATGATGTTCGCGATCTTCCTCTCCGAAGTCCATCACACGAAGTACCGCCGGTTTGTGCAGACGTTCACGACCATTCCGAATTTTATCAGCTGGATTCTGGTCTTCTCGATTGCAAACACAATCTTTGCCACCGACGGATTCCTGTCCAGCATCATGGTGAATCTGGGCGTCTGGAGCAGCGGGAAGAACCTTCTGATGAGCGGCAGCCACACCTACCTGAAAATGTGGGCCTGGGGCACCTGGAAGGGACTGGGCTGGAGCGCGATCATCTACATTGCCGGCATCTCCGGAATCGACCAGCAGCTCTATGAGGCGGCCACGGTGGACGGCGCCGGGCGGTTCCAGAAGATGTGGCATGTGACGGTGCCGGGCCTGCTTCCCACCTTTATGGTGCTGTTCCTGATGGGTATTGCGGGCATCCTCTCCAACGGCATGGATCAGTACCTCGTTTTCCAGACGACCGCCAACAGCAAGCAGATTGAAGTGCTGGATCTCTACGTCTACAACATGGGTATCATCAACGGCTTCATCCCGCTTTCCACGGTGGTCGGCATGCTCAAGTCGATCATCTCGGTGATTCTTCTGTTCTCCGCCAACGCGGTGTCCAGGGTGATCCGCGGCGAGAGCATTTTCTAAAGAAGGGGGGAATCGGACGATGGCAATGACAGCGCAGGAAAAGGCCGACGCGAAGGCGGAGAAGAAGTATTACAAGAAGCACCGGAATCAGTACCGCCTGAAGCCAGGGGACATCGTTTTTTCGATCATCAATTACACGGTATTCACCGTATTTACGGTTATCTGTATCTTCCCGTTCTACTACCTGTTCATCAACACGATTTCGGACAATGAACTGGTCCAGCGCGGGCTGATCAATTTCTTCCCGCGGGGCATTCACTTTGACAACTACCGGCGCCTGCTCTCGGTGGGGGACCTTTTCACGTCGGTGATTGTCACGCTGGCCCGGACCATCATCGGCACGGCGCTGATGGTCGCGGCGTCCGGCTTCGTCGGGTATCTGGTCACCCAGAAGCAGATGTGGAAGCGGAGCCTTTGGTACCGTTTCATCATCGTGACCATGTATTTCAACGCGGGCATCATCCCCTGGTACATGAACATGTCCATGCTGGGGCTGACCAACCATTTCGCGGCCTATATTCTGCCGGGCATCATCGCGCCGTACAACATCATTCTGGTCAAGACCTACATTGAGTCTTCGATTCCGGGCGAGCTGGAGGAAAGCGCGAAACTGGACGGCGCCGGGACGATGAAAATCTTCATGACGCTGATTGCACCGCTCTCCAAGCCGATCCTGGCGACCATCGCGATCTTCGGCGCAGTCGGAAACTGGAACAGCTTCCAGGATTCCCTGATTCTGATGCAGTCCGCGCCCAAGCTGTATACCCTGCAGCACCGGCTGTATATCTATCTGAACACAGCGTCCAACCTTGCGGCGCTGATGTCCGCTGGGAGCACATCGGGCATCAGCGACAGCATCATCCAGAATGTTCTGAACGGAAAGGTCATCAAGTATACGATCTCGATGGTGACCATTATCCCGATTCTGTGCGTCTATCCGTTCATGCAGCGCTACTTTGAGAAAGGCATCATGCTTGGGGCCGTCAAAGGGTAAACTCCGGACACAGAACGTGACTGCTCGGCATCCATGAGCCCGGAAGATCGGGAAGAGGAATCCGGGATTGAGAAAGCATCCGCACGAGGGGGCCCGCTGCCCCTTCTGAAGATAACCGCCGCGGAAACCGGCGGAAAACGATCCAAAAAGGAGGAAAAAAATGAGAAAGATGGGAAGAAAGATCATGGCCTTTGCGGCAGCAGCGGCTATGGCGGCAGGAGTTCCGTCCGCCGTGTTTGCGGAAGAGACCAGCGAGGCGGCAGAGGAGTCCGGCGATCTTCTGGAAGCGGTAGATCTGGAGGACATTATTCCGGATGAGACGGTGACGCTGGACGTCTTTGACCAGCTGGCAAACTATTCCGGCGAGCAGGTCGGATGGTTCGGCCAGATCATGCTGGACAAATTCAATGTCAAGCTGAACATCATCTCTCAGCCGGACAAGAGTGTATACCAGACCCGCATGGAGTCCGGAGACCTGGGCGACATTGTCATCTGGGGCAACGACGGCGATGACTATCTGAAGGCCATCGACCAGGGCATGCTGTACGACTGGAACGAGGATGATCTGCTGGCGGATTACGGCCCGTACATCAATGCGCATATGCAGGCGGCGCTGGAAAAGAATGCAAGTCTCTCCGACGACGGCACCGTTTACGGCTTCGGCCATGCGGTCGCTTCCTCCGCGAAGGATCTGCAGTCCTTCCTGTATACCTGGGATCTGCGCTTTGACCTGTATCAGCAGCTGGGCTGCCCGGAGATCAAGAACCTGGACGATATGATCGAGGTCCTGAAGCAGATGAAGGAGATCTGCCCTACCGACGACAACGGCAATCCGACCTACGGCGTCTCCCTGTTCAATGACTGGGACGGAAATATGGTGATGTTTGTGAAATCTACCGCCACCGCCTATTACGGATATGATGAGTTCGGATTCGGCCTGTACGATCCGGATTCCAACACCTTCTATCCGTGCCTCGACAAGGACGGCCCGTATCTGGAAATGCTGAAATTCTACAACAAGCTGTATCAGGCGGGACTGGTGGATCCGGATTCGCAGACGCAGGGATATAACGGAATGCTCGAGGATTACCAGAACGGAACCGCGTTCCTGAATGTCTTCAATTTCCTCGGCTCGGCGCTCTACAACGGCGACAGCCATCTGCAGGCGGGCAAGGCAATGTATCCGGTGAAGCCGGAGGATGCGAAGCCGATCGTCTACGGCCAGTCCATCTACGGCGGCAACCGCATCTGGTCCATCGGCGCCAACACCGAGTATCCGGAGCTCTGCATGGCCATCATCAACTGGCTTTCCACGCCGGAAGGTGTCATGACCTACAACTACGGCCCGAAGGATGTGTGCTGGTACTATGACGAGGACGGCTATACGCACTTCACCGACATCGGCAAGGCGGCAAAGACGGATATCACGACCGAGATGCCGGCGCCGTATTCCGGCACGTTTGACGACGGCCAGTTCAAGATGAACAATGAGACCTGGGCGCTGGATTCCAAAAACCCGGATTCCAACGGCGAGACTTACAACTACCGCAACTGGAAGAGCTTCTCGTCCGCAGCCGGCTCGGAGATCGAGCAGCAGTGGAGAGACTGGGCAGGTGCCGAGACCCCGGATCAGTATATGCTGAAGCAGGGCAAGTACACGGTCAGCCCGGGAACGATGTTCTCCGACGGTGCGCACTCCGATGAGCTTCAGGTGGAGTGGGACCAGGTCGCAACCTGCATCAAGAACGGCAGCTGGAGCGCGATTTACGCAAATTCCGACGAGGAGTTTGATCAGATCGTCGACCAGATGATCTCCGACGCCGGGTCCTACGGATACGAGGACTGCATTGCATTCCAGAAAGAGGAAGCGGTCCGCAGAAGTGAGGCAGAGGACGCAGCGGAGGCGGCATCCGAGGAATAATGAATCATGCCGGAGAAAGCGCGGGAAATCGGACGGCGGGGCAGATCTGCCGAACCATTTCCTGAAATCCGATGTGCATGATCACGGTGATACAGGACGGGAGCCCGCCGGCAGACAATTCTGCCGGCGGGCTCTCTGCGGTTTCGTTTCGCGCTCGTCCGGCAGTGCTTCCTGCGCACTGGATTGCGATACATGCGCCCTGGGTGCAGAACACGGGCGGAGTTTCGGCGCTGTTGGGCAACGCTGATGACAGGGCGGATGGTAAACCTGCTGATCTATGATATAATGTAAACCATACAACAGCGGATGCCCGGCCGGGACAATGGGCGGGCCGCCAGACAGAGAGAAAGGAATCACAGCAATGAAATTTACCAGGAATGGAAATGCGCTGATCGCAAAGCATCAGACTGAGACAATCCGGATTGAACCGTGGGGCAGAAATTCCCTCCGCGTCCGCACAACACGCCAGATGCAGTTTACCGGGCGGGACGAGGCGCTGGCCGAGGAGGTGCCGGCAGAGGGCCGCCAGGCGGAGATTGCGATCGATGCCGAAAAAAAGTGTGCGGAGATCACCAACGGCAGAATCCGCGCGGCGGTCAATGAGGCCGGGGTCCTGACCTTTTTCCGGGACGGCGCGCAGTTCCTGCGGGAGTACTACCGCTTCTACGGCGGCACATTGTCGCGGGAGAGCCGCTGCCTCAAGGAGCGCTCCCGCACCTACCTTCCGTGGACCGGAGGAGATTACAAAATCATCCAGCGGTTTGAGAGCACGCCGGAGGAAAAGATTTTTGGCATGGGCCAGTATCAGCAGCCGCAGCTGAACCTGAAGGGATGCATCCTCCCCCTGGAACAGCGCAATTCCCAGGCATCTGTGCCGTTTCTGGTATCCAGCCTCGGCTATGGCTTCCTCTGGAACAATCCGGCGGTGGGGCGCGCCACCTTTGGCATGAACATCACCGAGTGGATCGCGGAGGCCGCGAAGGAGCTGGACTACTGGATCACGGTGTCGGATACGCCAAAGCAGATCCTTGCCCAGTACACGGAAGTGACCGGCCGCGCGCCGATGATGCCGGATGACCGGATGGGGCTGTGGCAGTGCAAGCTGCGCTACCGCACCCAGCAGGAGGTGCTGGATGTGGCGCACGCTTATGCGGACCGCGGCATCCCGCTGGATGTGATCGTGATCGATTTCTTCCACTGGCCGTATCAGGGAGACTGGAGATTTGACCCGAAGTACTGGCCGGATCCGAAGGCGATGATCGACGAGCTGCACGGGATGGGAATCAAGGTCTGCGTTTCTGTCTGGCCGTCCGTGGACAAGAAGAGCGAGAATTTTGCCCGGTTCCAGGAGGACGGACTCCTGATGCAGACGGAGCGCGGGTCTGATGAGACCTATGACTACTGCGGAGACTGCGTGGAGATCGATGTGACCAACCCGGAGACCCGCGAGGCGGTCTGGGAGATCTGTAAGAAGAACTATTATGATCTGGGCGTGGATATGTTCTGGCTGGACAATTCAGAGCCGGATCTGGTCAAATATGACTTTGACAACCTCCGCTATGCCATGGGGCCGGCGCTCGAGTGCAGCAATCTCTATCCGCAGCTGTACAGCCGCGTCTTTTATGACCATGAGATCGCGGATCCCACCAGAGAGCAGCCGGTCAATCTGCTGCGCTGCTGCTGGGCGGGCAGCCAGAAGTACGGCAATGTCATCTGGTCCGGCGATGTCCCCAGCACCTTTGAGGCGTTCCGCGACCAGCTGTCCGCCGGACTGAACATGGGCCTGGCCGGCATCCCCTGGTGGACGACGGATATCGGCGGATTCATGACCGATGACGTGAACGATCCGTATTTTCAGGAGCTTCTGATCCGGTGGTTCCAGTTCGCCGCGTTCTCCGCGGTACTCCGCATGCACGGCGACCGGGGCCCCTACAACATTCCGGCACTGGACGACCGCGATTTCGGCGGTGGATTCCAGCACACAGGGCAGAGCAATGAGCTCTGGAGCTACGGGGAGAAGAATTTCCGGATCATGAAGAAATATCTGGATATCCGGCTCTCGCTGCACGATTATATCCACGACCTGTATGAAGAGGCACACCGGAACGGATCGCCGCTGATCCGCACCATGTTCTATGAATTCCCGGAGGACAAAGCCTCCTGGGAGGTGGACGACCAGTACATGTTCGGAAGCCGCTATCTGGTGGCGCCGATCCTGGAAGCCGGACAGACCGAGAGAAAGGTCGTGCTTCCGGCCGACGCAAGGTGGAAGGAACTGGAGGGTGACCGGGTATACGAGGGCGGCCAGACCATCACGGCGCAGGCGCCGATCGATGTCATTCCGGTCTTCGTCCGGGAATAAGGCGGCGGGGCTGCCGCGGGGAGAAAAATTTGAGAACAATCAGGGAATTCGGGCGCACCGGAACGCGGTCGCCGGAGATGACAGAGGCAGAGCGGAACCACCGCGCGGTCTCCCGCCGGATCGCGGCGGAGGGCTTTGTTCTTCTGAAAAATGACGGGATTCTGCCGCTTCCCGCGGGAGCATCCCTCGGCTTCTTCGGAGGTGGTTCTGCCTTTACGATCAAGGGCGGGATCGGTTCCGGCGAGGTAAATGACCGGGGCACGGTCTCCATCGTGGAGGGAATGCAGAAGGCCGGGTTTTCCGTCGCCGACCCGGACTGGCTTGCCGATTACCGCATCCGGTATCAGAAAGCCCGGGAGAAATGGCGGAAACTGGTATGCGCGGCCGTCAATCCGTGGGTCGGTTATACGACCCATCCCTTCCGCCTGCCGGACGGGCGGAAGATCGGGGCGAAGGATGTCGCTGCGGCGGCCGCATCGGTCTATGTGGTCAGCCGGACGGCCGGCGAGGGATCCGACCGGCGGCTGGAAGCCGGGGACTATTATCTGACGGACCGGGAGCAGGAAGATCTCAGAGCACTCAAAAAGCTGGGACAGAAGATCATTCTGCTTCTGAATGTGGGAGGCGTCATCGACCTTGCCCGGGCCTGTGTGCCGGATCTGGCGGACGCGGTGCTTCTGATCGGACAGCCCGGCCAGGAAGCCGGCAATGCGGCGGCGGACGTGCTGTCCGGGAAGGTTTCTCCGTCCGGAAGGCTCACGGATACCTGGGCGGTGCGCTTTTCGGATTACCCGTCCTCCGGGACCTTCAGCCATCTTGACGGAAACGTTGATACGGAACGGTACACGGAAGGAATCTACGTCGGCTACCGCTATTTTGACACCTTCGGGGTCCGGCCCCTGTATCCGTTCGGTTTCGGGCTGTCCTATACGCAGTTTGCGCTCCGAAACTTTAAAATCCGGACGGATCGGCTGGAACAGACTGCTGCCCGCGCGGTGGCCGGGAAAGCAGCCGGTGTGACAGAAATCACGATGACCGGAGAGGTGGTCAACATCGGTTCTGCCTGTTCCGGGAAAGAGGTGGTCCAGCTCTATGTGTACGGCCCGTCCGGAAGGATTCCAACGGAAAAACGCCGTCTGGCCGGATTTGCCAAGACCCGGTGCCTGGCGCCCGGGGAACGTACGGAAGTGACGATCCTTTGTCCGGTCAGAAACCTGGCCTCCTTTGATGAAGAAAAATCGGCGTGGGTGATCGGAGAAGGGACGTATTATTTTACCGTGGAGGACGGCTCCGGGTGCTATGCCACCGTGGGCGGCCTTCGGATACCGGAGCAGGTGCTCGAGAAGGTCCCGCATGTCTGCCCGCTGCGGGAGCCGCTGAAGGAGATGGCCGGACCGGAGGATGAACCAGTGCTCCCCGGATTCCTGCGGGCCGCGGCAGCCGCGGCCGAATTCCCGGTGATTTCTCTGGGCCGTGCCGTTTGTACGGAGACAGTCCGGACGGAAGATGACATCGACCGGGCCGCGAAAGAGATTGCATCGAAGCTCTCTGCAGAGGAGATGCTCCCCATGATCACCGGAGAGACCGGCGGCTCCCGCGCAGTGATCGGTTCCGCGTCGGTGCGGCTCCCCGGCGGGGCAGGCGAGACATCGCACAGCCTGTATCGATATGGGGTTCCCTCCGCAATCATGGCGGACGGGCCTGCCGGCCTGCGGCTGGTGCAGTACTATGAGGTCAATCCGTCCGACGGCACGCTGTATAACGACTTTAATGAGCGCATTCTGGAGAACGGCTTTTTCACGGAGCGGAAGGAGCATCCGGGCGCGGTCCGCTATTATCAGATTCAGACATCGTTCCCGGTCGGAACGGTGCTGGCCCAGACATGGAATACGGAATGCGCGGAGGACTTCGGCCGGGCGGTGGCAGAGGAAATGCTGCCGCTGCATGTCAGCCTGTGGCTGGCACCGGGGATGAACATCCACCGGAACCCGCTCTGCGGCCGAAATTTCGAGTACTATTCCGAGGATCCCCTGATCACGGGGAAATTCGCGGCGGCTGTGACCCGCGGCGTGCAGAGTACACCGGGAACCGGTGTGACGATCAAGCACTTTGCGTGCAACAGCCAGGAGGACAACCGGTTCGGCGAGGACAGCGTTGTCTCAGAGCGGGCACTGCGGGAGATCTACCTGCGCGGTTTTGAGATCGCGGTGCGGGAGGCGCATCCGAGAGCCATCATGACTTCCTATAATAAGATCAACGGGGTTCATTCCGCCAACAGCTTTGATCTCTGTACCGAGCTGGCCCGGCGGGAGTGGGGATTTCACGGGCTGATCATGACGGACTGGGGCACCACGATGGCGCAGGGCGGTAGCAGCCCGGCGGCCTGCATTGCCGCCGGCAATGACCTGATGATGCCGGGAAGCTTGGATGACTGCGACCGGGTCCGGGAAGGTCTGGAGAACGGAATGATCACGGTGGAACAATTGCGGTGCTGCGCGGAGCACGTCATCAATGCGGCGCTGCGCTCGGCGGAATGAGCGGCGGGAAGCCCCGCCTCCGCCGTCGAAACGAAGAGCGGCCGAAAATCCGCCTTTTCATGAAAAACCGGTTACAGAATAGAGAAACAGTACAGGAAGGGAAGGAACGAACACAGATGCAGGCAGAGGAACAGAAGAACAGGACTCCACTCGAACTGGCCGTTCAGTCGGTCGAAACCATGATGCGTCAGTATGCCGCGGCGGATCTGCCGCCGAAGGGGCGTTTCCACTATCACCAGGGCGTTTTTCTCTCAGGGGTGCTCAATACCTGGCAGCTCTGCGGGGATGACCGGTATTTCGACTATGCAAAGGCTTGGATCGACTCGGTCGTCACCGAGGACGGACAGATTCCGAACCACGATCCGGGGCAGCTGGATGACATTCAGCCGGGCATCCTGCTGTATCCGATTCTGGATGCGACCGGAGAGAAACGGTACCGGAAGGCGCTGGATGTGCTGGCCGGGGACCTGGAGAAATATCCGAAGAATCCGATCGGCGGGTTCTGGCACAAATCGAATCTGCCGGACCAGATGTGGCTGGATGGCCTGTATATGGGCGGTCCCGTCATGGCAGAATATGGTTACCGCTTTGACCGCCCGGATTTCTGCGCGGAAGCGGCAAAACAGGTCCGGTTGATGTTTGCGAACACCCGGGACGAGAAGACGGGACTTCTGTACCATGCCTGGGACTATTCCAGAAAGGCGCCCTGGGCGGATCCCGTGACCGGCCTGTCCCCGGAATTCTGGGGCAGATCCATCGGTTGGGTTCCGGTGGCGGTTTTGGATGACCTGGCGTTCCTGCAGGAGACGGAGAACACGGACGATCTGAAAAAGCTGACAGCGGATCTTCTGCGGGCGGTAGTCAAATACCAGTCGGAGGACGGCCGCTGGTATCAGGTCGTCGACAAGGGCGGCCAGCCGGGCAACTGGCTGGAAAATTCCTGCAGCTGCCTGTTTGTATCGGCGCTGTACAAGGCGGTCCGGATGGGAATCCTTCCGGCGGAATACGCCGACTGTGCGCGCCGGGGTTATGAGGGCGTGGTCCGGAGCCTGGAATACGACGGGGACCGCCTGCTGGTCGGACATGTCTGCATCGGAACTGGTGTGGGAGATTACAGACACTACTGTGAACGCCCGGTTTCGACCAATGACCTGCACGGCGTCGGCGCATTTCTTCTGATGTGTGCCGAGGCAGAGCGGTACAGAAGGGAAAGGAATGCCTGAGGAAGAAAAGTGACAGGGACAGTGACGATTCTGGCCTTCTTCCGGGTGCGCAGGCACGCCTATGCGGCACTCGGCAGGAAGACCAGCTGAGTGCCTATGAGCGTTTTGCGCAGGCTTCAGTTTTTTCTGACACTGACTTGACTTTAAGGAAAAAAATTATTATTCTGTACGGTGTTAACAGTACGTGGGGTGTGCTTTGGGCGCACTGCGTACCTGTCCATTCTCTTCTCATTTAGGAGGAAAATTCATGAAGAAGCAGGCAGTTTTCGCGGCTCTCACCGCAGCGGCTACACTGTTCTCTGCAATCCCGGCCTATGCCGGCGAGACTGAGACAGAAACAGAGGCAGAAGCAGTAGACGGTTCCGGCTACAAGATCGGTATGGTTACCGATGTCGGCGGTGTCAACGACGGATCCTTCAACCAGTCCGCATGGGAAGGCCTTCAGAGAGCTTCCGAAGATTTCGGCTGCGACGTGGTCTATCTGGAGTCCAAGACCGATTCCGACTATGCCACCAACATCGAGACCCTGATGGATGAGGACTGTGATCTGATCATCATCA
>OMZJ01000107.1 GCA_900315495.1 uncultured Lachnospiraceae bacterium | reverse complement strand
GGCTATGCCATGATTCCGCTGATCCGCGAGGAGATCGTGCGTCGAAAGCACTGGATTGCGGATGAAGATCTTCTGGATATCACGGCGATCGCCGAGAGCACACCGGGACCGATTGCCATCAATTCGGCGACCTTTGTTGGAACGAAGGTGGCGGGATTCTGGGGCGCGGCAGCGGCGACGGTCGGGGTGGTGATCCCTTCCTTTGTGATTATCTATGTCATCTCCTTCATTCTGAAGCAGTTTGAGAATTTCGCGGCGGTGCGGTATGCATTCGCCGGAATCCGGGCCGGCGTTCTGGCTCTGATTCTCGGCGCGATGATTTCCATGTACCGCCAGTGCCCGAAGAGCCTGCTTTCTTATATCCTGATGGCGGCTTCGCTCATAGCGGTGGCATTCTTCAACGTCAGCGTGCTTCTGGTGATCGCGGTGTGCGCTGCTGTCGGGCTGGTGAACGCGTCCCTTACGCGCCGGAGGGGGACCAAAAACGAAAACAGCGAAACCGGCGAAGACAGCGAAAATGACGGAAATGGCGTAGATGGCAGAGATGGCGGCAATCATCCGGATGAATCCGCTGCGCGACGGAAAGGACACAGAAAATGATTCTTCTGCAGCTGTTCTGGACCTTTTTCAAGATCGGCGCGTTCACCTTCGGCGGCGGGTATGCCATGCTCCCCATGGTGCAGCAGGAAGTGGTGCGGCACGGCTGGATGACGATGAAGGAGCTGGTGGATTTCATCGCGGTCAGCGAGAGCACACCCGGCCCCTTTGCGGTGAACGTATCGACATATGTCGGCACGCGGACGGCAGGACTGGCCGGGGCGTTCGCCGCAACCGGCGGCGTGATTCTGCCTTCCTTTGTGATCATTCTTCTGGTGGCGAAAGCCTATGAGCGCTTCCGGAAAAGCCGGGTCGTCGCCGGCGCGATGTCCGGACTCCGCCCGGCGGTGGTCGGCCTGATCGGCGCCTCGGCACTGCAGATCGGGCAGGAGGTTTTCTTCCCGGACGGCCTGCGCCTTCCGGCGCTGAAGAGTACCGTGACAGCGCCTTCCTTTGCGGTATCGCTGGCAATCTTCCTGCTGGCCCTGTTTTTGATGCAGAGAAAGAAGGTCAGCCCGATCCTGATCATCGTGATTTCTCTGTTGGCAGGGCTCGCGGCGGGTTATACGGGCCTTCTGGGATAAAAAGAAATCTCGCGGTGAAAACCGCGAGATTTCTTTTACTCCCCGGCAGAAGGTGCGCTGCAGGCAGGATCCGCGGCGCCGAGTACAGATGATGAGAGAGAATGACAGAGGACAGAGAGGCGGGAGGAAGCTCCGTGCGGTCAGCGTTTTTCCTCCTCCCAGGGATCGGTGTTGGTATCGCCCCAGGGATTGTCTGTCTCGCCGGCCTGAAAGCGGCGGATTCCGTCGAGGCGCTGTTTCAGGAATTTTTCGTGTCCCTGTTCGCCCGGCTCATAGTAATGCCTGCCCTTCAGCGAATCCGGAAGGCACTGCATCCGGGCGATTTTCAGCGCCGTGTCATGGGCATAGATGTAGCCGTCTCCGTAGCCAGCTTCTTTCATCAAGGAAGTCGGGGCGTTCCGGATCTGCAGCGGAACCGGTTCGGCCGGGGATTCCCGGATATCCGCCTTCGCGGCGTCACAGCCGGCCTCCAGCGCATTGGACTTCGGGGCCAGCGCGCAGTAGACGACCGCCTCGCCCAGACACACGTTGCACTCGGGCATGCCGATGAACTGGCAGGCCTGGAAGGCGCTGACCGCCACCTGCAGCGCGCGGGGATCCGCCAGCCCCACATCCTCGGAGGCAAAGCGCACAACGCGCCGGGCAATGTAGAGCGGGTCCTCGCCGCTCTCCAGCATCCGCTCCATCCAGTAGACGGCGGCGTCGGGATCGCTGTTGCGCATGGATTTGTGAAGGGCGGAGATGGTGTCGTAATGGCCGTCTCCCTTTTTGTCGTAGAGCAGAGAGCGCCGGTTCATGCACTCCGAGAGGATCTCATCCGTGACGGTGATGGATCCGTCGGATGCCAGCGTGCTGTTGGTGACGGCCATTTCCAGCGTATTGAGCGCGGTGCGCGCGTCCCCGTTGGAGAATACGGCGATCGCGCGGAGCTGGTCCGGCTGGATGCGGATATCCCGGCCGCCGTAGCCTTTCGGGCTTTTCATGGCGCGGGCGAGGAGATCCGTGATATTGTCTTCCGTCAGCGCCTTCAGGATGAAGACCCGGCAGCGGGAGAGCAGCGCGGCGTTGATCTCGAAGGAGGGATTCTCCGTCGTGGCGCCGATCAGCGTGATGCTTCCCTTTTCCACATAGGGCAGAAACGCGTCCTGCTGTGCCTTGTTGAAACGGTGAATCTCGTCGATGAACAGCAGCGTGCGGCGGCCGGTGAGCCGGTTGCCCTCCGCCTTGTTCATCACATCCCGCACTTCCTTGATTCCGCTGGACACGGCGGAAAACTCGACAAAATCCGCCTTCGTCGCGTGGGCAATGATCCGGGCCAGCGTCGTCTTGCCGACACCGGGCGGCCCCCAGAAGATCATGGAGGTGATCTGGTCATGTTCAATCAGGGTGCGGAGAATCTTTCCTTTGCCGACCAGATGCTCCTGGCCGACATATTCATCCAGTGTTTCCGGCCGGAGCCTGCTGGCCAGGGGCTGGCTGGCGGGTTTCTGATCGAAAAGACTCATCTGTTCATACATTTCTTTTCAGGTTCCTCTCTTTATCAAAAGACATGCGGCCTGCGCCGTGTTTTACTTCGACCTTGTATCCGGTATCTTACCGCAGGCAGCGGCAAATGTCATCCGGCTGTCCGCCCGGCATCCCACTGCTTCGGTGGCACGCCCCCGGCTCCGGACGTGCCGGAAGGAGAGCTTCGGCGGCAAAGACATTTTACATTCCCCTGACACAATTTTTTTCGCTTTTTCTGACAATTTGACATCTCCCTGCTATCTGCCGGCTTTCCGCAGGGCTAAACTATGTACGACAGCAGAGAAAAGCTCTGGTGCCGCACATTCAAGGGAGGATGATTCATGAAGACTTCAGTAAAACGCAGTGTAATGGCAGCAGTATGTCTCGGACTTGTCGCAGCGGCTCTTCCGGCCGGCGTCGGCGCTTCCACAGACCACTATTCCGATTCTTCCACGCTGGGAGAGGACGACGCATGGAAAGCCTATGTGGACGGATGGAATGATCTTGCTGCAGATTATACGCAGGTCGCGATCAATCCGGGTGCAGATGAGACACAGCTGAACTTCACCTGGATGACCGAGAAGGATGGCGCTACACCGGTTGTAAAGATGGGCACCGACAAGGACAACCTTCAGGAGTTCGACGGAACCACCGTGGATGTCGACACGAAGTTCACCAATGGTGTCGCTTATGTTTCCAACAAGGTAACCGTCACCGGTCTTGAGCCGGGCAACACCTATACTTATGTCGTTGTCAAGAATGGTGTGGAATCCGATCCGCAGACCTATACCCTCAGCAGCACGGATGATGTGAAGTTCCTTGTGGTCGGTGATCCGCAGGTCGGCGCATCCAAGGGGCAGACGCAGGACGGCGCAGAGCTTGTGAATGATGACGGCGCGGCCAATACCGCGGCGAGAAACGACGGATTTACCTGGGACCGCACGCTGGACATTGCGACCGCGGAGAACACGGATCTTGACTTCATCGTTTCCTGCGGCGATCAGGTCAACAAGACCGGCCATGCGAAGGAAGAGGAGTTTGCCGCTTACCTGAGCGCAAGCGCGCTGAAAAACCTTCCGGTTGCGACTACCATCGGCAACCACGATTCCCTGAATGAGGATTACGCCAACCACTTCACCACGCCGAATGCGACGGAGCTCGGTACCACGCAGGCGGGCGGCGATTACTACTATTCCTATGGCGATGTCCTCTTCATCACCCTGAATACCAATAACTACAACGCCGCGGAGCACAAGCAGGCCATTGATCAGGCGATTGCGGCTTATCCGGATGCGAAGTGGAGAATCGTCACCATCCACCAGGATATCTACGGATCCGGCCTGGATCACTCCGATACGGACGGCATGATCCTCAGAACGCAGCTGACCCCGATCTTCGACGAGGCGGATATCGATGTGGTTCTGCAGGGACACGATCACACCTACAGCCGTTCCAAGATGCTGTACGGCGACGGACAGACCCATGACAGTTATCAGTTCAACCTCAACGAGGCCGGCGATGATTACGACTGGGATCACGCGTATGACACCACGACTGACACCATGATCGCGCTGTATCCGGAAGACGGCGACACCGACGCGAAGGCAGCGCTGGATGCCTTCCATCAGGACAACGCCTGCTACACCATCGAAGATATGGACGGAAACACGGTCACCAACCCGAAGGGAATTCTCTACATCACCACGAACTCCGCTTCCGGATCCAAGTATTATGAGCTGCTTGCCAACCAGCAGGATTACATCGCGGTGAGATCCCAGAACTGGCTGCCGAGCTACTCTGTCGCGGAGGTCAAGGACAACACCTTCACCATCACCACCTATCAGGTGAACCCGGACGGCTCTGTGACGGCGATCGACGATCCGTTCTCCATCGTCAAGGAGTGAGTGTAAGTGAGTGCCTTTCCGGTCGGGAGGTTTTCCCCGCGCAGCGCGTGCGGGGAAGATCAACTGGGGGAAAGCCCGGCAGGCGCGGTGAAGAGTGAACTGCCGCAGAATCCGACGGAGGGGTCTGCCCGGCCGGATCCTGCCGCAGCGCCGGATCCTGCGGATTTCGCGAAAGCCAAAGCGCCTAAGAGCACTCCGGGCGCGTGG
This sequence comes from uncultured Lachnospiraceae bacterium, assembly GCA_900315495.1. GTDB lineage: Bacteria > Bacillota > Clostridia > Lachnospirales > Lachnospiraceae > Anthropogastromicrobium. The sequence goes on along the minus strand of OMZJ01000107.1, from coordinate 2,064 downwards.
ATGATCCGCTGGGGCCTTCCCTGCATCGGAATTGTCGTCTTTATCGTCCTTGTGCTCGGGCTGTTCTTCTCAACCGACCGCGTGGCGCTGACCACAAACCGCGGGCAGACGTTTGAAAAGGGCGTTGTCACACAGATTCTCAGCGACAACATCCAGGAGGACGGCACCCGTGTGGGAGAGCAGTCGGTGATGGTCCGCATGACTAGCGGCGTGCGGAAGGGGGAGGAAATTCAGACCACCAGTTCTGCCGGATACCTCTTCGGCGCAGCCTGTAAGGTCGGCATGAAGGTGATCGTGATGCAGTCCGTCTCCGGCGATACCACCGTCAGCTCCGTCTATTCTCAGGACCGCGGCAATACGATCCTGATCTTTGCGGTGCTGTATCTGGCGCTGATCATTCTGGTCGGCGGCCGGAAAGGGCTGAAGAGCGTGATCGGCCTTGTGTTTACCTTCTTCACGGTGATCTTCCTGATCCTGCCTCTGATCTACCGCGGGGTGTCTCCCTTCTCGGCGGCAGTCCTGGTCTGCGCGGTCACGACACTGGTCACGATGTACTTTATCGGCGGCCCGACGTCGAAGACACTGGTTGCAACGCTGGGGACCGTGGCCGGCTGTGTCTGTGCCGGCCTGATGGCGCGCTTCTTCGGCGCCTGCACGGGGCTTTCCGGCTGGAATGTCTCCGATATCGAGAGCCTGCTGGATCTGTGGTACGCGAATAACGTGCAGGTGGGCGGACTGCTGTTTGCGGGAATTCTGATCTCCGCGCTGGGAGCTACGATGGATGTGGCGATGTCGACTGCCAGCGCGATGGATGAAATTGTCCGGCAGAATCCGGTGATCTCCCAGCGGGAGCTTTTCCGCGCGGGAATGCGGGTCGGGCGGGATATGATGGGAACTGACTCCAATACCCTGATTCTGGCGTTTGTGGGAACCAGCCTGAGCACACTGCTGCTGGACTATTCCTACAACCTGACGTATCTGCAGATCATCAATTCCCGAAACATCGGGCTGGACATTATGCAGGGCCTGGCCGGAAGCTTCGGCGTGATTCTCTGTGTCCCGGTGACGGTGCTGATCGCTTCCCTGATGTTTGTCAAAACCGACTCGGATTCCGGGAAGGGCAGGAAAAAGCAGGCCGCCGGGGATTCGAGCCATACGGACAGATTCCCGGTCTGCAGCGGAAAAAGCCGGCCGACCAGAGTTTGAGAGAAAGCCGGGTTTCGGAACAGCCGGACTCAGCGAACGCAGATGAATCAGACCCGATCCACCTGCCCCGGATCAGTCCCCCTGGATGAAGGCCGGACTCTGCAGAGACAGCAGCAAGTAACTGTTTAGAGCGTCTGCCCGGAAGTTCACAGGATGTTCACGAAAAAACTCTTTTTTCGTCACAATTGGGCGGTATCCTGTAACCGTCAGAAGGAAAAAAGCTTCTGACCTTTCTCATAACCCCCTTTGAAGAGAAAACGTGAAATGGCGCTCCGGAAGATGCGGCTTCCGGAGCGCCGATCTTTTATGCCGGAAAAACATTCGCCCTGGCAGTCCGAAAGCCCTGACAGACAAATCTGTTCAAGCTGCGGTTGAATGGATTTTCCCAGGGACGGGGAACCCGGTTCTGTACCGCAGGAGCATCCGGGGTGATCTCTTGCGCCGCAGGAATGCAGAATGTTTTCCGAAAATCGATAAAACATTTTACGGGGAGTGCAACAATAACTCTCCCCGGACGGTATATAGCACAGAGGACAGAAGCCGTACAGCGGCGGATGCCCCCGGTGCTATTTTTTGGCATCTGAAAGAAACGTTCCGCCGGCTCTGTTTTGCCTGCGGCGTCAGAAGAGTCCTCGGAAGAGATTGCGGGAATGTCGAATCCGTTTTATGATTATGACAGTCTGAAAGAAGCGGAGGAAGCCGCAGGTATTCCTACTCGCTGTCTGTGGAAGAGCCGCTGAGCATGGATGATTTCGATGCGCTGCAGACATCTGTGGAATGAGTTCTGTTTCCTGCGGAGAAGCCAGAATTCTGTGAGATGATTCGCAGACTTCGGCGGAATGCTATGGCCGGCTGCAG
>OMZJ01000165.1 GCA_900315495.1 uncultured Lachnospiraceae bacterium | reverse complement strand
TCTGCTTTATCTTTCCTTCCTCTTTGTCTTCTTTTCTGAACCCTTTATTCATCCACATGACAGCAATATATAAAAACATTTAGAAATTTTACATTCGTAGGATTGCAAGCGCTCCGCCAGATCTGTTATAATTCTTTCAACCAATTATACATTATTTGTAATTCATTCAAATATCTTGCATTTTTATTTCCGTGTATTTGTTCGATGCAATGGACCCGAGAAGCCCGCACAGCGGCGGCGGAGTCAGAAGCCCACATAGCGACGGCGGAGTCAGAAGCCGGCGCAGAGACGACTGAACCGTATCAGGTCATCCGGGAAATACCGGAACCGGCAGGAATTGAGAGGAGGAATCTTTTGAAACTGGAATTGATCAACATCAGAAAGTCCTTCAGCGGAAAGGAAATTCTGCACGGACTGAATTTCCATGTGACCAGCGGCCGGGCCATGGGATTTCTGGGGCGCAACGGGGCCGGCAAATCCACGACCTTCCGCTGCCTCATGCAGGTTTTCCATCCGGATGCGGGGCAGTTTCTTCTGGACGGGAAACCCTTTGATCCGAAAAAGCACCGGATCGGCTATCTCCCCGAAGAGCGCGGCATGTATCCCAAAATCACGATCCGGGATCAGCTGGTCTATTTTTCTGAGCTCAAAGGCGCATCCCACCAGGAGGCACTGCAGGATGCAGACCACTGGATTTCTTATTTCGGCCTGACGGACCGGGCGGACAAAAAACTGGAGACACTCTCCAAGGGAAATCAGCAGAAAATCCAGATCGCCCAGGCCTTTCTGCACGATCCGGACATCATCATTCTGGATGAGCCCTTCTCCGGGCTGGATCCCGTCAATGCCCGGATCTTCAAGCAGGCCATCCGGGAGATGGTCTCCCGCGACAAGCTCGTGATCTTCTCTTCCCATCAGATGTCCTACGTGGAAGAGATGTGCGACGACATCACGCTGATTGATCTCGGAAACATCCTCCTGTCAGGCAGCCTGGAAACCATCCGCACGGAAAAAGGAGCCGGGCGGTACTTCATCGAACCGGTTCCGGAGGCCGCCGCACAGGTCCGGGACGTATTGCGCACGGCCGGCATCGCATTCACAGAAAGCGGGAACCGACTGATCACCGCACAGCGAGAGCCGGGAATCCGGGACGTGATCTGGTCCTGTTTCCCTCAGATTCTCTCGTGCGGCTTCTACCGGCCGTCCCTGCAGGACATCTTTATCGCGGAGGCCGGAGAGTCGGCCAATGAGGAGGCGACCCATGCTTAAAGAAATCGCAACGGTATTCCGGTTTGAATTCGTTCAGCAGTTCCGGAAAAAATCTTTCCTGATTTCCACCATCATCATTGCCGTCCTGATCGCTCTCGGTGTATGCCTTCCGGTGATCTGCGCCCCGCTCTTTACCGGAGCGGACTCCGGCTTTGGAGGAACGTCCTCCGGGATTCTTTCCGGTCTGTCCGCCGGGGACGATGAAAGCGGCCACGTCCTGCCCGGAGGCGTCGTCTTTGAGGACGAATCCCTGCGCATCTCTCTCCCCTTTGCTGACGACCAGATCTATGCCGATGAGGACGCGCTGGAGAAAGCCATCCAAAACGGTGACATTTCCATCGGATTCGTGATCCGGGACGTCACCCACATGAAAACCATCTATGCAAGCTTCGGCATCAACAGCTCCACGGAAGAAGCCAATCAGCTGTCCGAACTGCTCCGGCAGGTGGCCATCGCGCAGAAGCTGGAACCGTACGGCGTCTCCGCCGCCGATTACCAGGATATGGAATCCACGGTCATCGACAACGAGACGGTGGTTCTCGGGAAAGATACCACCAGCCAGTACATCGCAGGGCTCCTGTTTGTCATCCTCGTGTACCTGGTCATCCTGCTGAACGGGCAGATCGTCTCTACCAGCATCGCGCGGGAAAAGGACAACCGGACCATGGAGCTTCTCATCACCACGGTCCGTCCGGACGCGCTGATCCTCGGCAAGGTCTTTGCCCTCCTTGCGGTGATTGTGATCACGCTGGGGCTCTACCTGGCCTGCGCGGCCGTCCCCTATGAACTGCTGCACACCTCGTATCCCGCGATTGTCACCCAGGTCCTGAACCTGCTATTCAGCGTCTCGCAGCTGGGTATCTACATTCTGTATTTCTTCATCGGTCTGGTTCTCTACATGTTCTTGTACGCCGCGCTCGGTTCCACCGTCTCCCGTGTGGAGGATGTATCCTCCGCCCTCACCCCGCTGATGCTGTTTGTCATCATCGGATATTTCCTCGCGTTCATGCAGATGAGCGGGATGAACAATTCCGCCCTCAACGCGGTTTCCTGGTTCCCGTTCTTCTCCATCCTGATGATGCCCATCCGATACGCCAACGACACGATCGGCTTTGCCGGCCTGATGGCTTCAGCTGCCATTGACATTCTGTGCGCTGGCTTCATGGCGTGGGTCTCGATCCGCATCTACCGCTGGGGATCGCTCAACTACGGCAACAAGCCGGGACTGTCTTCCGTTCTGAAGGCGGTTTTTCCGAAGAAATAAATATCTGGTCCTGTTTCCGTGTCCGGGCAGAGTTTTTCTCTGCCCGGACATTTCGGTCTAAAACGAATCACTATTTTCACTGCATTGCTTTTTCTTTCTGACAGTTGTATATTTAATGTAATAAGAGTCAGTCGCGGATTCAGACATCGCGGCGGAAAGAGGTGGAAAATGATCTTCTATAACGGCAACACCAATTACAGGGAGGAAATCCGGGATTACATCAATAAAAACATCCGAAAATACCGGATGACTTCCATCATCACAGGCGCCATCATGCTGCTGCTCGGCATCCTGTGCATGATCTTCCCCATTCAGTCCGTCCTGGTCATGGCCGTGCTGCTGTCGATCACAATGATCGTACTGGGCGCGGTCAAGATTGCGACGTACGCGCGTTCCCCGCTGTACATACGCTCGGGACTTCTGTTGATGAACGGCATTCTGGACGTCCTGCTCGGCATCCTGCTTCTGACGTCCGGCAGAGATGTCATGCTGTTTGCCCTGTCCTACCTGTTCGCGTTTGAGCTCATCAGCACCGGCATTGAATCCATTGCCATCAGCGACCGGATGCACTTCTTCGGATTTGCCAATACCTCCGGCTATACGGTCAGCGGCATCATCTCCCTGATTGTCGGTATCATTCTGCTGTTTGTGCCGAATGCATCGCTGGTAACCCTCAGTGTCATTGTCACCATTTTCCTGATTGTGGAGGGGATCCTGTTTATCGTGGACGGTGTCCGCATGAAGGAACTCAAATTCGATCAGACCATCGACATGTGAGACTGCAGTGATCGCAGTGAAGTGATAGAATTGATACCAGAAGCCCTGCGGCTTGCGCCGCAGGGCTTCTGGTCTGATTGCTCCCACATTTTCCATCCTTCCGGGTCCTCTTTGTTGCCTGACGCATTCCCCATCATTCCGGGACACCGGACACTGCATTGACAGTCTCGGGGCCGGATGCTAAGATTACAGCAGTATTGACGCAGAGTCAGCAAACTGTACGGAGGATCTTGCCATGGCTGTCAAAGGACCGGAACTGATCAAATCCAGGTGCACGGAGATCGTGGATGCCTGTGAGAAGCTCTATCACACCCACGGCTACCGGGATGTCACGATCAAACTCATTTCCACAGAGACCAGCATTTCCCGGCCATCCATCTACAATTACTTTCAGACGAAGGAAGAGATCTTTCTGGCGGTACTCAAGCGGGAGTATCTGCGCTGGGCGGACGATCTGAAAAAGATCCGGGATTCCTCCGACCGGATGACGCCGGAGGATCTGGCGGATGCCATCGCAAAAACCCTGGAGTCCCGCGGCGTCATGCTGAAGATCGAGACGATGAACCTTTATGAAATCGAGGAGAACAGCCGGGAAGAACGGCTGGTGGAATTCAAGAAGGCCGTATGCCTGGCACTCAGCACCATGGACGAATGCATCCGCAAATTCCTGCCGGAACTCTCCGACGAGGACCGATCGGCAATCCGCTACTGCTTCGTCCCCTTCCTCTACGGCATCTATTCCAGCACCAGCCTGACCGAAAAACAGAAACATGCCATGGACCGTGCCGGTATGTGCTGCGCCGTTCCCGGTGTGAATGACATCTGCAGGATTTTTCTGCTGAAGCTGTTTCGGCCCTGACGGTTCTGATTGGGAAACAGCAGAGACGGATGTTCAAACTCCTTCCCTTATGCGTCCTTCTCCTGGCAGATGTAATAGGGAACCGCGACGAATACGACGCCGCCGATGATGTTTCCGGCCGTCACCGTGAGAAGGTTGTAGAAATATCCGCCGACCGATACCGCCGCGCCGGACGGATCCAGCAGTGCCGCGGACAGCTGCGTCATGTTGGCGATGCTGTGCTCAAACCCTGTCGTGAAGAAGGCAAGGATGCACCAGAACACCATGATAAGCTTCCCTGCATCCGACTTGGCGCGCGTGCTGCACCAGATGGCAAGGCACACCAGCATGTTGCAGAGGATACCGCGGATCAGAAGCGGTACAAAGGGGATGTGCATCTTTGTCGCCGCCAGGTTTGCCAGATAAGTGGCTGTGGCACCGGTGTTCAGGCCGCTGAAGTGAAACAGAAGGCAGAGGATCCAGGATCCCGCCAGATTTCCGAGCCAGCAGGCAATCAGAAGCCGGATGGCATCGGCCAGCTTCAGCTTTTTCCGGTAGATGCCGGCCGCCATCGCCAGATTGTTGCCGGTAAAGAGCTCCGCCCCGGCCATGATCACCAGACTCAGCGCCACGGAAAAGGCCACGCCCGTGACCACCTTCGTCGCCGGGGCACCGTCCAGCACCCCTCCGATCGTATTGGTCAGGAGACTGCCAAAACCAATATAAGCACCGGCCAGCATGGAAGAGATAAAATATCCCTTCGGATTGGTCTTGAAAAAGTTCATCTTTGCCAGCCCGCTCTCCGCCGTGGCTTCAAAATCCGCCTTATACATACACTTCGCGCCCTGCCTTTCTGTCTCTCCTCACATGGATGGCTGCGGCCGGTGCAGCCGAAAATGATTCCGCCCGCACCGGCCCCAGCCGGATCTGTTTGCGTACAACAGAAAAGTTTATCACATTTTCCGCCCCGATACTACCAAAAATCAGTCAGGGCAGTAATTTCATCCGCTGATGCCGACAGCAGAATTCTTATCACAGGCAGCAGAATCCGCACCGCGGGCAAAGGGATCTGACGCCGCAGACAATTTGTCCCGCTGCTGCATTGAAGTCAGTCCGACTCCCCAGACAGACTGATCCGGAGCATCGCGGATTCCGCCGGTTTCAAAACCCGGTCCAGGAAGCGATCCTCTGCCTTCGTTTCGGTCTTTGTCCAGAAATCATACACCCGAAACGAGCCTGACTGCGCAGCCGGTGAAAGAGAGGAAATTCCCTCAGGCGATACCGCCGGCCCGCTGTGGGCGGTCTGCCCGGCTGCTTCCGCCGCCTGCCAGAGGCTTCGGATATCCAGGCGGAAGTGTTTCTCCTCCGAGATGCTGTAGTTGAACAGCGCCACCGCCAGCGTATTGCCGTCCCGCCGGACGAACACGTCGCAGGAGTCACCGCCCTGTACAGGAGAAGCCGGCACAAAACTCTGACCGCGCCGCGCCAGCGCGTTGATCCCCTCGTTTGTCAGGATCTTCCGCACGCGCTCCCTGGCCTCCGGAATCCGGGCATCGTCGCTGGTGATCATCAGGCTGCCGCAGATCACGCCGCTGTGGTAGCGGGATTTTCCCTCATCAAATGTGATCGTCGGCTTGTCGATGGTCCGGAATACCACAATGTGGTCCGGATCATTGAACCGGTACAGCCGGTCGTTCATCCACCAGAGCCAGGTGATGCAGTTGTTCAGATACTCCGTCTGGTCGATCGTCCCGAAGGCATCGCAGGAAATCCGGCGCGCATGCCCGTAGCCGTACGGGAAGATCGGCGCAATCGAGAGACTGATGAAGATCGGATGATCCTGCGCTCGGATGACATCCACGAAATGCTGCATGCCATAGCGGAACGCCTGCACGCCGGTGGTGATCTCCTTCCGGTAGAAAACGCCCTCGCGGCAGCCGTGGCCGACAAAGTCGGTTTTGACAAAATCAAAACCGAAATCTGCGATCTGTTTCAGCCCGTACTCCATGTACTGCCAGGTTCCCGGATGCGTCGGATCCAGAGAGATCAGCCCGTCCACCGGCAGAAGCATCTTCCCCTCTGCATCCTTCAGGACCAGGTCTTCAAAGAAGAAGCGTCCCTCCGTCCCCGGGACCTCCTTCTGCAGCATCGAAGCGCCTGTGATAAAGGGGCAGAAATATGCGCCCGGCCGCTGGCCGTTGCCCCGCACCGTCCGGAGATTGCCCGCCACCTTGTTGGAAAACTTCTGCCACATCGCATCATAATTGATGTACTGTGCTCCGTCGGAGCCGCAGTAGGTATCCCGGATCTCTGCCATGAAATCCGAAGCTGCTTCGTAGCTCTCCGGCGAGAGATCCGTCATCAGCGCAGACCAGCTGTTCCAGCCGAATATGACCGGTCCATCCCAGGCAAGCATCGGCTGCACCTTCGTGCAGGCATCCCCGAACGCGGCCAGACCCTGCTGATACGAATCAAAGAACCCGAAGAAAAACCTGGCAGAAGAAATCTCCGTCCCCGTAAGCAGGCCGTGGGGAATGCCATTCAAGTCCCTCGTCTGCTCATCCGCGCAGCCGCAGTACGCCGTCAGAACACCGTCCCGGACCGTGATCGCGCTCTTCCAGTCCGTGTGGTCAATGGAACCGATCACCAGCCCATTCGCCTGGTGATCCGGATGTATCACCGTGAATTCATGGGCCGGTTCGGCGTACTGCACCGGATAATCCACAAATTTCGCCCACTTGTCGTTGTCAAACGGCGAGGAAAGGAAACGGAGTGCCAGAGGCTTCTCCCCCGCCGCGGACGGAACAGTCTTGTCTGCAGCCGCTTCCGGCGCAGACGTCTCTGCCTCTGTGAGCGGAATGACAAGCGGCGCCAGATAGCGCGTCTGCATCTTGCGGCTGCTCTTTACCGTGACCCTGCAGGTCGCCGCACCGGATGCCAGAAACACAAATTCCTGCTCAATCACCGGCTCCGCGGCATCCGCCGGATGGAAGCGGAACACAGTCCGGTTTCCCTCTCCGGCCTCCGCCGTGACACTCTCCTCCGGAAGTTCTTCCCGGATCATTTCGGGCGTTTTATATACCCGTCCGTCCGCAAGTCGCACCTCGGCCCCCGCGGCTCCGGCCAGAAGAGCCTCCCGCAGAAGACCGTCCGCTTCCCGCGCCGGCCCGTCAAAATACAGATGATTCATATTCCCTCCAATGATTGATTCTTTCCCTGTTCTTCCTGTCTGCGCGATGCCTTCCGGAAATTTTCCGGGCTCACGCCGAATTTTTTCTTGAACATCCGCGAAAAAGCAAGCTGATCATCATAGCCGACACTCTGCGCAATCATATACACAGGCCAGTTCTTCTGCAGCAGCTGGCGGCTCTTGTCCATTCGCAGCTGAATCAGATACTCCTGCGGCGACATATACATCTTCTTCCGAAAAATCGCGGATAAATACGTGCGGTTGATCCCCAGATAGGCCGAGACATCCGCAATCTTCACATGTGCATAGTTCTGGTCCAGGTAATCCACCGCATACCGGACATAATCGTCCGGCGACAGCAGGCCGTCCCTGAGCTGAATCTGCGACTTTCTCTCACGGGACAGCAGCGCCAGTGAGAGGTACCGCAGCGCCAGGCTCAGGCGCTGCAGTTCCTCCGAATCCGAGAGCGCGTCGTGGCTGATCAGTGCATCGGCGGCAGACAGAAACTCCGCCGCGTCCACCTGGGAATCCAGCACATTCACGCCCGGTCCGAATCCCGCCGCGTTCATGTATCTTCCCGCCTTCGGCCCTCCGTACGTCACCCAGGTATAATACCACGGGTTTTCCGTGTCCGAGCGATACGCCGTCACCTCACCGGGCTTGATCAGAAAAAGCTGTCCCTCGTGCACTCTCTGTGTCTTTCCGTTTACCGTCAGGTACCCGATCCCCGAAATGACCATGTGCAGGTGCCAGCCAGGCCGCGGGGCATATTCCACCCGGAAATTCTTCGGGCAGTGCTGAATTCCGCAGGCCAGGACGATCCGCTCATTTCCTTCCTGATCCAGATAGCAGATTCCCCGGTATCCCGCACCGCTGAATCTGCTGGGGCCTTCTCCCATAACCAATTCTCTCTCTGTGGTCCAATTCATGTGCTGTTATTCCGTCCCATTTTGAAGATCAGCCCTTGACGGCACCGAGCATGATTCCCTTGACAAAGTATTTTTGGATAAAAGGATACACCAGAATAATCGGAATCGTCGCAACCATGGTCGCCGCCATCCGGATGCTGTCGGGCGTAACCGTCACACCGGATGCCGCATTGGACATGGCCTGCGACGTCGAAGCGCCGGTCTGATACTGGTTCAGGATTTCCACCAGGATGGACTGCATCGGCTTCAGGTTTTCCGATGTGGTAAACAGGTTCGCATCAAACCAGGAGTTCCACTGATTAATGGCCGCAAACAGCGCCACCGTCATCAGGATCGGCTTGGAGAGCGGCACAACAATCCGGAAATAGACGACCAGGTCATTTCCGCCGTCGATCTTCACAGCCTCAAACAGAGACTGCGGCATGGATTCGATGTACGAGCGGATCAGAATCATGTTGTAGACATTCATCGCCAGCGGAATGATGTAAACCCAGAAGCTGTTCAGAAGGTGCACACCCTTCAGCACCATATAGTACGGAACCAGTCCGCCGCCGAAATACATCGTGAACACGAACAGAATGCTCCAGAATTTGTGCCCGACCAGGTCTTTCCGCGACAACGAATAGGCGCACATGGATGTGACAATGACCGCCAGGGGCGTACCGATCAGGGTTCTTGCAACCGTCACCAGAATAGAGTGGCGGAATGTCGGGCGGCCAAGAATCTCCCCGTAGCTTGTCAGGCTGAGCTTGCGGGGCAGAAAATACAGCCCGCCGCGCAGTGCGTCCGTCGCGTCATTGATCGAGACGATGAAAATATTCCAGAACGGATAAACCGTAATCACCACCACGATCAGAAGAAAGATCACTTTCAGAATATCCAGAACCCATTCACCGGCGGTGCGGTGAGTATGAGGATGCCGGCCACCGACGGCCGCCGTTGTTTTTGCCTTCATTTCTCTCCCCTCCTCAGAACAGTGCCGTATCATTCAGCTTTGCCGTGATCTGATTCGCCGCAAAGACCAGAATGAAGGAGACAACCGATTTGAACAGGCCGACCGCGGTTCCGTAGGAATACATGCCCTTTGTCAGGCCATACCGGTAGGCGTAGGTGTCCAGAACATCCGAGTAATTCAGGATTGCATTGTTTCCCATCAGGAGCTGCTGCTCAAAGCCGGTGGAAAGAATGCTTCCGACGGCCAGAATCAGGAGAATACTGATGGTCGGGCGGATGGTCGGCAGCGTAATGTGCCAGATCTGCTGTACCCGGTTGGCGCCGTCCACGCGGGCCGCCTCATAGAGCTGCTCGTCAATGCCGGAGATCGCGGACAGGTAGATGATTGCGTTGTATCCCATCGTCTTCCATGTATTCGCAAATGCCATGATCCACCAGAAATAGGTGCCGTGCTGGAAGAACAGAATTCTCTCTTTCGTCAGATGCAGCGCCATCAGAAGATCATTGACCAGTCCGTCCCGGGAGAGGAACGTCAGGAAGATATTGGCCGCGATAACCCAGGAAATGAAATAGGGGAGGTACGATGCGGTCTGGATGAATTTTTTCACCTGCGTATGGTGCACTTCATTCAGAAAAATTGCCAGAATGATCGGCGCCGGGAAGGAAAAGAGCAGGGTCAGAATGCTCGTTGCCAGCGTGTTTCTCATGATCATGGCAAAGTCATTCTGGAAGAAATATTCAAACCACTGCCAGCCGACAAACGGCGCAGAGATCAGATCATGGAAATATCCCTCCTGCGACGGGCGGTAGTTGGTAAATGCCATGTAAAGGCCGGTCATCGGCGCATAGCAGATCAGAATGACCCAGATCAGCGCGGGAAGCATCAGCAGGAAAAGATACCGCTGGTTCCACAGACGGCGGCGAAGCTTCTTTCCCTTTG